>DATLGV010000720.1:0-5271 GCA_035540275.1 Acidovorax sp.
CCGCCAGGCCAAAGCCCACGGCATGGCCCTGGGCGTCGTGTTGCAGCGCATAGCCCACCGGGTGGGCGATGGCGTCGAGGATGCTGCGGTGCAGGTTGCGGTGGTGCAGCGCCACCCCGTTGGCCGCCGCAAAACCTTCGAGCCACGCAGGCGATGGTGAGGTGCTGACCACGGTGCTGCCATCGGGCCGGGGCACCGCGCCCAGCGCCAGCGGCCGGTGCAGGACCAGCGAGGGGTCGAAGTGCTGGTAGCCCGCGTCCGCCAACGCCTGGTCCGCCTCGGCCGGGGCGAGGGGGGAGATGCGGAACACGGCGGGCAACCCGTGCCGCGCATACAGCGCCGCCGCCGCCTCGCGCACGCCGTCAAACGGCGCGCCGGGCACCAGTGCGTTGACCGAGTTGGCACGCTTGGTGTAGCCGCCCGACAGCCGGAACACCCAGCCCCGGTGAAACACCGTCTGGTGCGCGGGCCAGGCGTTGAAGGCGCGCTCTTCCAGCGCGCGGACGAGGGCTGCAGGTGCGGTGTTGGAAATAGCGGCGGTGTCGGTCATCGTGGGTTTATACCAACCCACCTTGACCATTCACCTCGCTAGCCACTCCTTGCGATCACCCTTTGCGACCACTCTTTGCAACCCCTTCTTGCCATTCGCTCAGTCGGTGGTGATCTTGTTGTCGGCCACCAGCTTGGCAAACCGGGAGGTGTCGGCCGCAATCTGTTCGGCCATCTGCGCGGGGGTGTTGCCGACGGGTTCGGCGCCAATGTCCTGCATGCGCTTTTGAAAGTCGGGCGACTGGATGACCTTGACCATTTCGGTGTTCAGCCGCGCCACCACATCGGCAGGCGTGCGTGCCGGTGCCAGCACACCAAACCAGGTGCCAATGTCAAAGCCCGCAAAGCCGGCCTCCTGCAGCGTGGGCGTATCTGGCAGGGACGACGAGCGCTTGGCCGTGGTCACGGCCAGGGCGCGCAGCTTGCCCGCCTTGATGTGCGGCAGCACGGGCGTGACGGTGTCAAACGACATCGACACCTGCCCGCCCAGCAGATCGGTGGTGAGCGGGCCGCTGCCCTTGTAGGGCACGTGCAGCAGCGGCTGGCCAATGGCGGTGGAGAACTGCGTGCCGATCAGGTGCTGCGCGGTGCCTGCGCCGTTGGAGCCATAGGAGAACTTGTCGGGCGTGGCCTTGATCAGCGCCACCAGCTCCTTCACGTCCTTGGCGGGTGTGGTGGCGCTCACGGCCAGCACGTTGGGCACCAAGGCCACGGTGGTGATGGGCGCAAAACTCTTTTGAAAGTCGTAGTTGAGTTTTTTGTACACGCTGGTGGCAATGGTGTGGTGCACCGCGCCCATCAGCAGCGTGTAGCCGTCGGCGGGGGCCTTGGCCACGTAGTCGGCCCCAATGGTGGCGCCCGCGCCGCCCCGGTTTTCCACGATCACGGGCTGGCCAAGGGCCGTACCGAGCTTTTCGCCCAGCGCACGCGCCAGCACATCGGTGGTGCCGCCGGCCGCAAAGGGCACGACGATGGTGACGGGTTTGCTGGGCCAGGCCTGCGCATGGGCGGCCGTGCCGGGCAGCAGGCAGGCGGCTGCAGCCACCGCCGCCAGGGCCATCAGGTGCTGGCGGCGCAGCGAGTGGGCGATGGGTGTGGGACCGGGGGTAGGGCGGTGCATGGTTTGTCTCCTGAAGGGTGGTGGTGCGGCGGGTGCTTGGCCTTCGCGGCCTTGTGGTTCTGTTCGCCGGGCGGCGCCCCGGCCCGTCTTTGCGGGCCGTGGGCCTATGCGGTCAGGCCGCTTTGCGCGCGGCCGGTGCGCTGCCAATCAGCGCGCACACCGCATCGGTCACCTGCGCCGTGGTGGCCGCGCCGCCCAGGTCGCGGGTGTGCAGGGCGGGGTTGGCGGTGACCTGTTCGATGGCCTGCATCACGGCGCGGGCGGCATCCGCTTCGCCCAGGTGCTCCAGCAGCATCACCACCGACCAGAAGGTGCCGATGGGGTTGGCCAGGCCCTTGCCCATGATGTCGAACGCCGAGCCGTGGATGGGCTCGAACATGCTGGGGTAGCGGCGCTCGGGGTCGATGTTGCCGGTGGGCGCAATGCCCAGGCTGCCCGCCAACGCAGCAGCCAGGTCGCTCAGGATGTCGGCATGCAGGTTGGTGGCGACGATGGTGTCGAGTGTGGCGGGGCGGTTGACCATGCGTGCCGTGGCGGCGTCCACCAGCTCCTTGTCCCACTTCACGTCGGGGAACTCGGTCGCCACCTGCGCCGCGATCTCGTCCCACATCACCATGGCGTGGCGCTGCGCGTTGCTCTTGGTGATGACGGTGAGCAGCTTGCGGGGCCGCGACTGCGCCAGGCGAAAGGCAAAACGCAGGATGCGCTCGACGCCCACGCGGGTCATGATGGACACATCGGTGGCCGCCTCGATGGGGTGGCCCTGGTGCACGCGGCCACCCACGCCGGAGTATTCGCCCTCGGAGTTCTCGCGCACGATGACCCAGTCCAGGTCCCTGGGCGTGCAGCGCTTCAGGGGCGCATCAATGCCCGGCAGGATGCGCGTGGGCCGCACGTTGGCGTACTGATCGAAGCCCTGGCAGATCTTCAGGCGCAGGCCCCACAGCGTGATGTGGTCGGGGATGTCCGGGTCACCCGCCGAGCCGAACAGGATGGCGTCCTTGCCGCGCAGTGCATCGAGCCCATCGGCAGGCATCATCACGCCGTGGGCGCGGTACCAGTCGCCGCCCCAGCCAAAGTTTTCGAACGCAAACTGCAGTTGCGGGTGCCGGGCGGACAGGGCTTCGAGAACGCGCTGGCCGGCAGGAATCACTTCCTTGCCGATGCCGTCTCCGGGAATGGTGGCGATGTGGTAGGTGGTCATGCGAAGGAGGGGGTTGGGTCAGGATGAAAATCTGCGCATGCCGCGCCCCCCCAACGGGGTCGCAATGGGGTGGGCGGCTTGCGCCAGGCGATCCAGGCGGTGCACGGAAGTTACGCCCTGTACGGGGCGATGGCGCGGCAAGCAGGTGAATCTGCTATTTACCTGGGGTTAACAATGGGTCTGCTTATCCGCAGCAGATCTGGTATGCACCTCGGCGCACCGCGGCGCGGCCGCAGGCCGCCCGTCAGACCGTGGGCTGCCGGGCAAGGGCCCTCGCGCACGCTGGGGCTTGATTGATCTGACCGGGGAAGTCGGGGAGGCGTTTTCGGTTAGGGTGTGGTGCTCCGCCTGTTGTCTGCATTGGTTGCTGGCCCTCTCCCATGAAACTGTCTATCTCCATGCGCCGTGGTTTTCTGCTCAGTCTGCTGGCTGCTCTGCTGGGTGTGCATGGTGCGGCACCACTGGCGGCTGATATGTCTTCGTCCGGCGATTGGGCCTTGTCCGCCGATGGCGCGTACGTTCTGGATCAACGGGCGGGGCTGGCCTGGCCGCGTTGCGTGGAGGGCATGCGATGGACGGGCAAGACCTGTACCGGAAAGCCCCTGCTGCTGGACCGTGCCGAGGCCACCACCCTGGCGTCAGAACGCTGGAAGGCCGAGGGTGTGGGCTGGCGTGTGCCCCGGGTGGCAGAGCTCCAGGGGCTGGTGGACAAGTCGGTGTCCCCCGTGGGCCTCCATCCGATTTTGTTTCCAGCCGCTCCCGGCGATTGGCACTGGTCCTCGACCGTCAACGTGAGCGCGCCTTCCGTCAACCAGTACAACTACGGCAACATTGCACAAGGCCGCACGGGCGAGGGTGCGCGGCAGGCAGCCATGATCAACGGCTGGGCGGTGAATCTGTCCACCGGCGAGGCACGGGGTGACGTTGCGCGTACCAGCAAGCTCCCCGTGCGGTTGGTGCGACCACGGCCGTAGAAGGCCCCACCATTGTGGGCCGCCTCGGCAAGCCTGCACCGAGGCTGCTGGATGGAGGCAGTGCAGATGCTGCTGGCGGGGCTAATTGATGAAACGCACCTGCGCATTGATGCGGTCCAGGATCGGCTTTTTCTTCGCATTGAAGACCGCCTTGTTCTCTTCGATCAGGTTCTTGCCCTTGGTGTCGATCGAGATGATGAGCGGACCAAACTCCTTGACGCGGTTGACCCACAGGGTCTCGGGCATGCCCAGGTCTTTCCACTCTGCAGCTTCGATTTTTTCGACCTTGGTGGCGGCGAGCACGGCGCAGCCACCCGGGAAGATCGCATGCACTGCCTTGTTCTCCACGCAGCCCTCCTGCGTTTCGGCGCCCATGCCGCCCTTGCCCACGATGAGCTTCACGCCGGTCTGCCGGATGAACTCTTTCTCGAACTTTTCCATGCGCATGCTGGTGGTGGGGCCGATGGAGACCATCTCGTACTCACCGTCTTCCTTTTGCCGCACGATGGGCCCTGCGTGGAAGATCGCACCGCCCTGAAGGTCCACCGGCAGCTCGCGGCCCAGCTCGATCAGACGGCGGTGCGCCACGTCGCGGCAGGTGACGAGGGTGCCGCTCAGGTAAACCACGTCTCCGATGTTCAGGGCTTCCAGGTCTTCGTCCTTGATGGGGGTGGTGAGAATTTTTTTCACAGCGTAAATCCTTGGTGCGAGATGACTTCGTAAGACAGGTCGGCGTTGATGCGGACCTTGCCGCGGCGGTGCGCCCAGCAGCCGGTGGACACCGCCACGCCGATGGTGGAGGGGTGGCGGGCCGATGACTCGATGTTCACGCCCATCACGCTGGCATTGCCCGTGAGGCCCTGTGGCCCCAGGCCCAGCTCGTTCAGGCCCTCGGTCATCAGCTCCTCCATCAGGGCTGCGCTGTCGTTGCTGTGGCGGGATGTGACAGGGCGCAGGATGGCTTTCTTTGACAGGCGTGCCGCCGTCTCGGCCGAGGTTGAGACCCCCACGCCCACCAGCAGCGGCGGGCACGCGTTCACACCGCGCGAGGTGATCACGTCGAACACGAACTCGGCCACGCCCTCGTAGCCCTGGCCCGGCATCAGCACCTTGGCCGCGCCAGGCAGCGTGCAGCCGCCGCCCGCCATGTAGACATCGATGGTCACGCTGTCGTCGCCCGGCACGATCTCCCAGTCCAGCCAAGGGATCTTGGTGCCCGTGTTGGTGCCGGTGTTCTTCTCGACAAATGTTTCCACGGCGTTGTGGCGCAGCGGGCCGTCCTTGGTGGCACCTGCGGTCGCACCCAGCAGGATGCCCTCCAGCTCACCCAGCAGCGGAAAGTTGGCACCGGCGGTGAGGAAGTACTGGATCACGCCCGTGTCCTGGCAACTGGGGCGGTCCAGCTTGTCGGCGGCCTCCTGGTT
>DATLGV010000721.1:0-1763 GCA_035540275.1 Acidovorax sp.
GCCAAGAAGGCCGAACTGCTCAAGAAGCTCGTCTGACCGATCGGCTCGATTGCTATCATAAAAATAGCTGCTTGCGCTGGAGGGATAAGCGCTAGGGGCCAGAAAGGCTTCAAGGCCGCATAGCGCGGCGCGGGCAGAACACACCATACGATGGCCAGCGACCCCACCCAGCGCTATTACCGCGCGCCCTGCCCCGGCTGTGGCGCGCCGGTGGAGTTCAAGAGCGCGCAGTCCACCCATGCTGTCTGCGGCTACTGCCAGAGCACCGTGGTGCGCAGTGGCGACGTGCTCACGCGCCTGGGCAAGATGGCCGAGCTGTTCGAGGACCACAGCCCGCTGCAGCTCATGGCCAGCGGGCGCATTCAGCAGGGCGGCAAGGACGTTCCCTTCACCCTCATCGGCCGCCTGCAGTACAAGGGCGACGCGGGCGTGTGGACCGAATGGGCGGCCTTCCTGAACGACGGCACGCTGGCCACGCTGGGCGAGGACAACGGGGCCTACGTTTTCACCCGGCCCATCGACCCCGGCCGCGAGATGCCCGCGCCCGAGCGCTTTCGCATCGGCACCACCACGGCCATCAACGGCAAGCCCTACAGCGTGGCCTACACCGGCCAGGCGCAGCTGATCTCGGCCCAGGGCGAGCTGCCCAAGCTGCCGCCCCTGGGCCAACCCTTCGGCATGGTGGAGCTGCGCAGCGCCGACGGCGAAGTGGTCAGCATCGACTACGGCCACACCCCGCCCAGCGTGGAGCGCGGCAAGGCCGTGCTGCTCGAAGACCTGCAGTTGCAGGGCCTGAAGGACGAATCGGCCAAGGACGAAAAAGGCCGCCAGTTCAACTGCCCGCACTGCGGTGCGCCGGTGCAGGTGCTGCTCACCACCACCAAGAGCGTCACCTGCGGTTCCTGCGCCAGCATCATCAGCCTGGACAGCGGCGTGGGCGGCGAGCTGCGCTCGGCCGAGCAGGACGAGCCCGTGCAGCCCCTGATCCCGCTGGGCAGCAAAGGGCAGCTGCAGGGCGTGCACTGGCAGGTGGTGGGGTTCCAGCACCGCATGGGCGTGGAGCCCGGGGATGACGAGCACTTTGGCTGGAGCGAGTACCTGCTCTACAACCAGAAGCGCGGTTTTGCGTTCCTGGTCGATTCCGAAGAGGGCTGGAGCATGGTGCGCCCCACCACCGGCGCGCCGCAGATGGCGGCCACGGGTCGCTCCGCCACCTACCTGGGCACCAAGTACGACCTCAAGTACACCTACGAGGCCGAGACCACCTATGTGCTGGGCGAGTTCTACTGGCAGGTCACGCGCGGGCAGAAGACCACCAACCGCGACTTTGCGAGCGCCAAGGGCCTGCTGTCGATGGAGCAGAGCCCGAACGAGATCACCTGGTCTGCGGGAGACAAGCTGTCCAGCGACACGGTGGCCAAGGCGTTCCAGCTGGACGACAAGAAAGACGTGCTCCAGCGCGACGACCCCGGCCCGTTCGTGGCCAAATCCGGCCTGGGCTGCGGCACCATCATCCTGATCGCGGTGGTGATCCTGATCCTGCTCATCCTGCTGAGCCGCTGCTCCAGCTGCGACCCCCGGGTCGAAAACTGTTCCTCGTCCTCCAGCTACCGCAGCTCGGGGGGCTCGTATGGCGGATATTCCTCGGGCGGCAGCCACAAGTAACCTCGCAACAACCCGAACTTCACCGGAGAACAGCATGACCAAATTCGAATGGCTTCACCCCCTGTCCATCGGCGGCACGCTGCTGTATGCCCTCATGG
>DATLGV010000722.1:0-4031 GCA_035540275.1 Acidovorax sp.
ACGCGGGGCTCACCGGCCTGGCGGCTTGGGCCGCGCCCTCTCAGGCAGCCTGGGGCCCCGCGCGGCCATCTTCCACCACGAACCGGGCGAGCGTGGAGGCGCCGCTGTCAGCGCGCAGCGGGTCGTCCACCACGCGCAAGGTGGTGGTCCAGCGCGCCGGGGTGATGTCGGCCAGGCCGTAGCCGCGCTGGTCGCAGCGTGCCAGCAGCACATGCGGGTTGTGGCGGGCAATGGCGTCCACCTTGGCCTGCGTGGTGCCCGACCGCGAACTGATCGAGGTGCCGCAGAACTCGCTGGCCACCACGGCCGAATCGGCGCGCGCGGCGTCGGCATGCACACGGCAAACGTAGTTCTGGTGGATGTCGCCGCCCAGCAGCACCGTATTGCGCGGCGTGTGCCGGGCCAGGGATTGCAGCAGGCGCTGGCGTGCGGCGGGGTAGCCGTCCCAGGCGTCGGTGGGCACGGTGCCTGAGGGGTAGCGGCGCGGCGAGAACAATGTTTGCTGTGCGATCACGCTCCAGCGCGTGGCCTGTGCGCTCGCCGCATCGGCGGCCAGGCCCGCGTCCAGCCAGCGCTCTTGCGCATTGCCCAGCAGGCTGCGCTGGGGCTGGGCCAGCTCGGAGCAGTCGGCAGGGCGCACGGCGGGGGCGCTGCTGGCCTCGGGCGTGCGGCAGGCCTGCCAGCTGCGGTACTGGCGGCTGTCGAGCAGGTGGATGTGTGCCAGCCGCCCCCAGCGCAGGCGGCGATAGATCTGCAGCGCGTCCCAGCCGGTGCCGAGTACGGGGCGCTGGAGGCTGGCCGCGCGCAGCGGCATGTTCTCGTAGAACGCCTGCCACGCCGCGCTGCGCTGGGCCAGAAAGGCGGTTCTGCCCGCGCCCTCGCCACGGCCCGCATCGGCGGCGTAGTCGTTTTGCACCTCGTGGTCGTCCCAGGTCACGGCCCAGGGGCAGGCGGCATGGGCCAGCTGCAGGGCCGGGTCGCTCTTGTGCAGGGCGTAGCGGTCGCGGTAGTCGGCCAGCGTGGTGGCGTGGCGCAGGCTGTGGGTGCGTGCCAGGTCGGTGGTGGTTTTCGGGGTGGCGTATTCGTAGATGTAGTCGCCCAGGAACAGCACCAGGTCCGGCTGGTCGGCGGCCAGATGGCGCCAGGCTGCGTAGTGCCCATGCTCCCAGCGCTGGCACGAGGCAAACGCCGCCCGCAGCGCCCCGGGCATGTCACCCGCCGCAGGCGCGGTGCGCGTGCGGCCCGTGGGGCTCACCGCATCGCCCAGCATGAAGCGGTAGTGGTACCAGCGTGCGGGTGGCAGCCCTTGCAGCTCCACATGCACGCTGTAGCCCAGCGCAGGCAGCGCGGGGGCCTCGCCTTTTTGCACGATCTGGGCAAACCCTGGGTCGTGCGCCACCTCCCACCGCACGGTGTGGGCAGCCTGCATCTGCGCAGGGTCGGTCAGCAAGAGCCGTGTCCACAGCACCACGCCATCGGGCGCCGGGTCGCCGCTGGCTACGCCCAGGGCAAAGGGGTCGCTTTGCAGCGCAGGCGGATTGCTCCAGGCCCAGCGGGGGAGGGTGGCGGCAGTGGCAGCCAGGGCCGCACGTCGCAGAAACCTGCGCCTCAATTGCGGAGTCATCGCGGGGCGCTGGGTCGTTGCGCGGCGCTCAAAACTGGCACGGCCCAGGCCAGCGTCACCGCGCAAGGGCCGCCCCGCCGCGCTGGTGGCGTCCCCCCTCTGGGGGGAAGGCGCCGAAGGCGACTCAGGGGGGAGCTAGTCACGCCGCCATCACCCGGTTCTTGCCCGAGCGCTTGGCCAGATACATCGCCTGGTCGGCCCGCACGATGGCGGAGGTGCTGCTCTCGCTGTTACCCAGCTGGGCCACGCCCGCACTGAAGGTGATGAGCACCTTCTCGGTACCTTGCAGGAAAAAGCGTGTGGTCAGCTCGCGCTGCAGGCGCGTCATGGCCGCCACGCCCTCTGCGACGGTGGTGTCGGGCAGCACGATCACGAACTCTTCGCCGCCGTAGCGCGCCAGCAGATCCTGCGGCCGCATGACCTCTCGGGTGACCTGGGCCAGATGCACCAGCGCGGCGTCGCCCCCGGCGTGACCCAGTCGGTCGTTGATGGTCTTGAAGTTGTCTACGTCCAGCAACGCCAGGCACAGCGACGAACCCAGGCGGCGGGCGCGAGCGATCTCGCGCTCCACGGCCTCATCCAGGCCCTTGCGGTTGAGGCTGCCGGTCAGCGGGTCGTGGCGGGCCTGGGCGCTCGCTCGGTCCAGTTCTTCTTGCAGCTTGGCGACCTCGGCGCGCTTGGCCTCGGTGCGCTCGCGCAGGTCTTCCAGTTCATCGTGCGTCACGCGGCTGTCCAGCGCCATGGCGCGGGTGGCGCTCATCACCTCCTGCAGCACCGGGGCAATCTCCTGCAGGGTGCTGGCCTTGCCGATGAGGTCGGCGCAACGCTCCATGGTGCCCTGGTAGCTGGTGCTGGATGCGGTAATGCGCGCCAGCCGCTCGATGAAGGTGGCCAGCATGTCCTTCATCTGCTCTTGCGCTTCCAGCGACCGCGCCTTGGCTTCGGTCTGCTTGAAGATCACGTCCTTGAGCCGGCGTTGCACATCGTCCAGCCGCCGCAGCGTCAGCGGCGGCGTCGAAGCACCCATCAGTGCCTCGGCCTGGCCCTGTAGCCAGCGGTCGTCCACGCTGAGCACGGCGATGTTCTCGAAGACCATGTGCAGCAACTCCAGCAGGCTCGCACGGATGGCGGCCTGCTCTTCGGTGGCAAACGACAGGCGGTAGCTGAAATTGCCCAACATGGACTGCGCGGTGGCTACCAGGGGGGCAGGTGCGCGCAAAAAGGTGATGAGCTGCTGTGCCATGTCGATGACACGGGGATCGTCATCGCCCAGCGCAGGCAGCGTGTTGTCTATGAGGCGGGCCAGGGCCTCGGCAAACTCGGCGGGCAGTTCGCCCAGCGCGGTGGGGGCATCGGCCACTTCGATGGGTTTGGATGCCGTGGCTGGATGCAGGCCCAGGTTGGCATACCCCACCATCACGCTTTGCAGCGACGACCAGTCCCTGGTGGAGATGGCGCGCTCAAACTGTCCCAGCAGGCGCTTTTGGGCGGGTGTCTGGCCGGGCAGGACGCGCTGGATGCTGCTCAGGGGCCCCTCGGGGAAGGGCTGCGGGCTGCGGATGCCCGCTATTTCGTCGTAAAGCGAGAGGTAGTTGTCTGGCGTGGGGGGCAGTCGGCGTGCGGCCAGTTGTTTGAGCGTCTCGCGCGCAATCTCGGAGGGGGAGCGGTCTGCCATGGGCGGGCACCAGTGTCAGGGAGCGGGAGTGCGCAAGTGTGACACAGGCAAGGCGCGGCGCGGCGATGGCGGGCATACCAGGCCACAAGGGTATGCCCGGCTGGTCGGGGCGTCTGGTCAGTTCACCATCACCAGTTTGCCCATGACCCCGCGCGAACCCATATGGGCGTAGGCCGCGGGCAGCTCGGCCATGGGCATGGTGCGGTCGATCACGGGTTTGATCTTGCCCTGGGCATACCACTGGGCCAGCTCGCCCATCATGGCCGCATTGGCCTTGGGCTCGCGCTTGGCAAAGTCGCCCCAGAACACGCCCACGATGGACGCACCCTTGAGCAGCGCCAGGTTGAAGGGCAGTGCAGGGATGGGGCCTGAGGCAAAACCTACCACCAGGTAGCGGCCGCGCCAGGCGATGGAGCGGAACGCGGGCTCGGCAAAGTCGCCCCCCACGGGGTCATAGATCACGTCGGGGCCCTTGCCGTCCGTGAGGGTCTTGATGGCCTCGCGCAGGTTGTCCTTGCTGTAGTTGATGGTGGCGTCGGCCCCGATAGAGGTGCACAGCGCGCACTTTTCTTCGCTGGAGGCCGCGGCGATCACCCGTGCGCCCATGGCCTTGGCGATCTGGATGGCGGCCGTGCCCACGCCCCCGGCAGCGCCCAGCACCAGCACGGTCTCGCCCGCCTTGAGCTGTGCACGGTCCACCAGCGCGTGGTGCGATGTGGCGTAGATCATGAT
>DATLGV010000723.1:0-5933 GCA_035540275.1 Acidovorax sp.
GTGGTGCCCGTGGGCTTGCTGGTGGCCTACGGCGCGCTGCGCCTGTCCACGTCGCTGTTCACCGAGCTGCGCGAACTGGTGTTTGCCAAGGCCACGCAAGGGGCGGCGCGCGCGATTGCGCTGCAGACCTTCGAGCACCTGCACGCGCTGAGCCTGCGCTTTCATCTGGAGCGGCAGACGGGCGGCATGACGCGCGACATCGAGCGCGGGGTGCGCGGCATCGAGTCGCTGATTTCCTTTTCATTGTTCAACGTGTTCGCCACCCTCGTCGAAGTGATTCTGGTGCTGAGCGTGCTGGCCGTGAAGTTCGATGCCTGGTTTGCCTGGATCACGCTCACGGCGCTGGTGCTGTACATCGCCTACACCGTGCTGGTGACCGAGTGGCGCACCAAGTTCCGCCGCGAGGCCAACGAGTTCGACTCGGCGGCGCACTCCAAGGCCGTGGATTCGCTGCTCAACTACGAGACAGTCAAGTACTTCAACAACGAGGGCTTCGAGGCCCGGCGCTACGACGAAAGCCTGGAGCGCCTGCGCCGTGCGCGGCTCAAGAGCCAGACCACGCTGTCCATGCTCAACACCGGCCAGCAGCTCATCATTGCCGTGGGTTTGGTGGCCATGCTCTGGCGCGCCACGCAGGGCGTGGTCGATGGCCGCATGACGCTGGGCGACCTGGTCATGGTCAACGCGTTCATGATCCAGCTGTACATCCCGCTCAATTTTCTGGGCGTGATCTACCGCGAAATCAAGCAGAGCCTGACCGACCTGGACAAGATGTTCACCTTGATGGACAAGGAGCGCGAGGTGGCCGATGCCCCCGGCGCCCAGCCCCTGGTGGGGCTGGACCAGCCCACCGTGCGCTTCGAGGACGTGGTGTTTGCCTACGATCCCAAGGGCGGCCGCACCATCCTGCAGGGCATCAGCTTCGAGATCCCGGCGGGCAAGACGGTGGCGGTGGTGGGCCCTTCGGGCTCGGGCAAGAGCACGCTGGCGCGGCTGCTGTTCCGCTTCTACGACATCCAGCAGGGGCGCATCACCATTGCGGGGCAGGAGATCCGCAGCGTGACGCAGGCGAGCGTGCGCCAGGCGATTGGCATCGTGCCGCAGGACACGGTGCTTTTCAACGACACCGTGGCCTACAACATCGCCTACGGTCGCCCTGGCGCCAGCCAGGACGAGATCGAGTCTGCCGCCCGCGCTGCGCGCATCCACGACTTCATCGCCAGCACGCCCAAGGGTTACGCCACCATGGTGGGTGAGCGCGGGCTCAAGCTCTCGGGCGGCGAAAAGCAGCGCGTGGCGATTGCCCGCACCCTGCTCAAGAACCCGCCCATCCTGATCTTTGACGAAGCCACCAGCGCGCTGGACTCCGCCAACGAGCGCGCCATCCAGGCCGAGCTGCAGGGCGTAGCGCAGAACAAGACCGCACTGGTGATTGCGCACCGCCTGTCCACGGTGGTGGACGCGCACGAGATCCTGGTCATGGACGCGGGCCGCATCATCGAACGCGGCACGCACGCGCAGCTGCTGGCCCTGGGAGGGCGCTACGCGAGCATGTGGTCCCTTCAGCAAAGTGATGCCTCCGCCTGAGCTGCATCCCTCTCTCTCTCTTTCATTTGTTTCGCGATTTTTGATCCATGAAGCCCGTCCTTCTCGCCCTCATGTTTTTGTCTGAAGAGCACATCGCCCAGATGGCCCAGACCTTTGAAGTGATCTACGCGCCCGATGCGCCGCAGGCCGCGGCCGCCATCGCGCAGCACGGCAGCCGCGTGCGGGTGGCACTCACCATCGGTGCGGTGGGCCTGAGCCCGGCGCAGATCGATGCGCTGCCTGCGCTCACGCTGATTTGCGCGCTGGGGGCGGGCTACGAGAACATCGCCGTGGCCCACGCCAAGGCGCGCGGCATCGTGGTGGCCACCGGCGCGGGCACCAACGACGACTGCGTGGCCGACCACACCTGGGGCCTGTTGATCGCGGCGCAGCGCCGGATCCTGCCGCTGGACAAGGCCACCCGCGCCGGCATCTGGCGCACGGCCCTGCCGCTGCCGCCCAACGTGTCGCACAAGCGCCTGGGCATCATCGGCCTGGGCACCATCGGCAAAAAGATCGCGCAGCGCGCCCTGGGCTTCGAGATCGAGGTGGGCTACCACAACCGCAGTGCGCGCACCGATGTGCCTTACCGCTACTTTTCCGATGTGGCGGCGCTGGCCGCGTGGGCGGACTTTCTCGTCATCGCCACGCCCGGCGGCGCCGCTACCCGGCACCTGGTCAACGCCGACGTGCTGAAGGCCCTGGGCCCGCGTGGCGTGGTGGTCAACATCGCGCGCGGCAGCGTGATCGACACCACCGCCCTGGCCGCTGCGCTGCGCGATGGCCGCATTGCCGCCGCAGGGCTGGACGTGTACGAGAGCGAGCCCGCGCCCCCGGCCGAGCTGCTGGACCTGGACAACGTGGTGCTCACACCCCATGTGGCGGGCTGGTCGCCCGAGGCTGTGCAGGCCTCGGTGGACCGGTTCATGGAGAACGCCCGCCGCCACCTGGCGGGCGAGGCACCGGTCACGCTGGTGTGATGGGCTGGAGACTTTTCAGGCCGCTGGCGCAGGTGGAAAATGCGCTGGTAGCTATTGAATCAGGAGCAATCGAATGTCTGTCGATCTGACGGCGCTGCAGACCCGGTTGCGCGCGTTTGCGGCACAGCGGCAGTGGCAGCCGTTCCATACGCCCAAGAACCTGGCGATGGCACTGATGGTTGAGGCGGCCGAGCTGGCCGAGATCTTTCAGTGGATGACGCCGGAGCAATCGCTGGCTGTGCGTGAGGACCCGGCGCTGAAGGAGCCGATTGCCGATGAGGTGGCGGACGTGCTGTTGTACCTGCTGCAGCTGGCCGACCACGCGGGCGTGGACCTGGCCGATGCGGTGGAGAACAAGCTGCGCAAGAACGCGGTCAAGCACCCGGCGCCTATCACCAATCTGAAATAAAAATAGCTGCCAGCGCCTGATGGGTAAGCGCTGGCAGCTATGGTTTGGATAGCGCGGTCAGGTGGGTGACGGCGCAGGGGCGGGGAATGCGCTTACGGCTTGCGCGCCGCAATCGCCTTCTCGGCCATGCTCACGAGGTCCGCGCCAATCTGGCCCTTCCACTTGTCGTACACGGGGCGTGTGGCTTTCACAAAAGCGGCACGCTCGGCGGGGCTCAGCTGGGTCACTGTGACGCCCAGAGCGCCAATGTCCTTGAGCAGCGGCTTGTCGGCCTCGACCACGCCTTTGCGCGCGATGGCGATTTCTTCCTTGCCTGCGTCGATGGCTGCCTGCTTCACGATCTCGCGGTCGGCCGGGGTCCAGCTGTTCCAGATCTCCTTGTTCACCACGAAGATCAGCGGGTCGTTCACGTAGCCCCACAGCGTGATGTGCTTTTGCGCCACGCTGTGCAGTTTGGCGGCGGTAAAGATCGACAACGGGTTTTCCTGGCCGTCCACGGCGCCGCTGGCAAACGCGGGCTGGGCGTCGGCCCAGCTCATCTGCGTGGGGTTGGCGCCCAGGGCGGTGAAGGTGTCCAGGAACAGGGGCGAGCCCACCACACGGATCTTCAGGCCCTTGAGGTCGGCCGGGCTCTTGATGGCCAGCTTGGAGTTGGAGATTTCGCGGTAGCCGTTTTCACCCCAGGCCAGCGGCACCACGCCCGCCTTGTCCAGGGTGGCGAAGATGCTCTTGCCCACCTCGCCCTGCGTCACGGCGTCCACGGCCGCGTAGTCGGGGAACAGGAAGGGCAGCGAGAACAGGTTGAGCTGCTTGACCTGGGGCGACCAGTTGATGGTGGAGCCCACGGCCATGTCGATCACGCCCTGGCGCAGCGCGCTGAACTCGCGCGTCTGGTCGCCCTGGATCAGCGAGACGCCGGGGTAGAGCTTGATGTTGATGCGGCCCTGGGTGCGCTCGCGCACCTTGTTGGCCCACAGCTCGCCGCCCTTGCCCCAGGGGAAGGCCGTGCCCAGCACCAGCGACATGCGGTATTCGCTCTTGTACGCGGTTTGCGCGATGGCGGCCGGTGCGGTGAAGGCCAGGGCAGCGGCTGCAGCCACGGCAGAAGTGAGGAAGGTGCGCAGTTTCATGGGTTGTCTCCTGGTTGGATGGATGGGTGAGAGTAGAAATCAGTAGCCGAGCTGCTGCGGCAGCCAGAGCGCAATCGACGGGAACACGACGACCAGCAGCATTGCCAGCGTCATGGCCAGCACCAGCCAGATGACCCAGCGCGTGGTCTGCTCCATGCGCACGCCGGCAATCTTGCTGGACACCATCAGGTTCACGGCCATGGGGGGAGTGAACTGGCCCACAGCCACCGTGAGCGTGAGCACCACCCCGAACCACACCACGTCCCACTGGTAGTGCTGCATGATGGGCATGAGCAGGGGCACAAAGATCAGGAAGATGGAGATGCCGTCGAGGAACATGCCCGCGATGAGCAGCATGACGATCAGCGCCGCGAGCACGCCTTGCTCGCTCAGCCCCGACTGCACGATGGTGCGGGTGATCGGGTCGATCACGCCCAGGGTGGACAGCGAGAACGCAAAGATGCCCGCCAGCGACACCACCACCAGGATCACGGCCGACAGCTCGCCCGCCTCGCGCAAGATGGTGAACAGGTCGCGCACACGGATCGTGCGGTGGATGCACATGCCCACGAACAGACCGTAGAACACCGCGACCACGGCCGCCTCGGTGGGCGTGAACCAGCCGGCGCGCATGCCGCCCAGAATCACCACCGGCGCGGCCAGCCCCCAGGACGCCTCGCGCAGGCTGCGCCAGAACGGGGGGCGGGGCATGTCGGCCTCGGCGGTGCCCATCTTGTGGCGGCGGGCCAGCCACACGGCGGGCACGATCAGTGCAAGGCCGGCCAGGATGCCGGGGAACATGCCCGCGGCAAACAGCGCAGGCACCGAGGCGCCCGGCACCAGCACCGAATACACGATGAAGGCCACCGAGGGCGGGATGAGGATGTCGGTGGCCGCGGCCCCTGCCACCACACTTGCCGAGTAGGCGGCCGGGTACCCGGCCCGCGCCATGGCTGCGATCATGACGCCGCCCACGGCCGCCGCAGTGGCGGGGCCCGAGCCCGAGATGCCGCCCAGGAACATGGCCACGGCAATTGCCACCAGCGGCAGCATGCCCGGCCCCCGGCCGACGATGGACACGGCAAAGTTCACCAGCCGCAATGCCACGCCCGAGCGGTCAAAGATCGAGCCCACCAGCACAAACATCGGTATGGCCAGCAGCGGGTACTTGCCCAGGCCGGCGTAGAAGTTCTGGGGCACGGCCAGCAGGCCGAACCAGGGGGTCTCGGCATTGGCCAGGGCAATGGCCGTGGCGCCTGCCAGACCCAGGGCGGCGCCAATCGGCACGCCCAGGAACATCATGCCCAGAAAGGCCACAAACAGCAGTGTGGCGATCACGGGCGCGCCTCCGGCTGCGTTGACGCGCGCCGCAGGCGCATCCACAGCTGCAGTGCCCGGGCCGTGGTCAGCCCGCACAGCACGGGCAACCATCCGGAGTACCACCACTGCGGCACGCCAATGCCGGGAGAAGTCTCTTCAAACCGATAGTCGTCCCACACCACGCGCAGGCTCAGGACCGTGATGAGCCCGAACAGCAGCCCCACCATGAGCGCGCCAAACTGCGCCAGCACCTGGCGCCGGCGCTCGGAACCTCCGTCGGCAAAGAATTCGATGCGGATGTGCAGCTGCCGTGCCACGGCCGCCGAGCCGCCGACCAGGGCCAGCACGATCATCAGGAACACCGAGATTTCCTCGGTCCATGCGAAGGAGGCATCGGTGAAGTAACGCACCACGACGTTCACGAAGGTGATGAGTGCCAGGGCGGCCATCGTCAGGACGATGAGCCAGTCTTCCAGGCGCAGGGAAGGGGGGGCTTCAGCGGCCGCT
>DATLGV010000724.1:0-1665 GCA_035540275.1 Acidovorax sp.
GCCATGACGCTGGCCATCATTGCCCGCATCCACTGGCACGCGCTTGAGCCACAGCTGCAGCGCGTGCCAGTGGATGCGGGCAATGATGGCCAGCGTCATGGCCGGGTAGCCCCAGAGCGCCTGGCGCAGGGTCTGTGGGGTGATGGCCTGCAGGGTGCCGCTCACGCTGGTCTGGATGAGCGGGCCGGTCTCATCGTCGTGGTCGATGCGCACGACGGTGCGGCCTGCATCCTGCGCGCTGGCCTCAACACTGGCGTTGGTGCGCATGAAGCGAAAGCGGTAGCCGCCGCTCACCTCGCAGAACGGCGACACATGGAACACTTTGCGTGCCTGCTGCTCCACGCCGTACTGCGGCGCATCCAGCAGGTAGCAATGGCGCTCGCCAAAGGTGTTGTTCACCTCGACCACGATGGCGCGCAGGCGGCCGTCCGCACGGTGGCAGTACCAGAAGCTCACGGGCTTGAAGGTGTAGCCCAGCACGCGCGGGTAGCAGTGCAGCCAGACCTCGCCCGTGGCGTCGGTGATGCCTTCGGTGCGCAGCAGCTCGTCCAGCCAGGCCAGCGCCCCGCCCTGCGCGGCGCTGCGGCCGTCGCCGTGGTCCACGTCATGGAAGCTGATGGCGCCGCTGCGGTTCACCGCCAGCGGCGCGTGCGTGCCGCCCAGGCTGCGCATCGGCAGCATGAGGAAAAACGTGGGGTAGGCAAACGCATGCCGCCGGGGCCGCAGCCGCGTGTGGCGCACCTGGCCGAAGCCGATCAGGGGCGCTGCGGTGGGGGCCGGTGCGTGGCTCACGCGGCCTCCGCCAAGGGGGCAGGCAGGGCTGCCAGCAATTGCTCAGACACGGCCAGGCCGGATTTCAGCCCGTCTTCGTGGAAGCCATAGCCTGTCCAGGCGCCGCAGAACCAGGTGTGCTGCTGCCCCTGCAGTTGGCCCACCTGCTGCTGCGCGCGGATGGCGGCCATGTCGAACACCGGGTGGGCGTATTCGTAGCTGCCGATCACCTGCTCGGGCGCAATGTCGCGCACCGGGTTCAGCGACACCACCACGGGCTGTGCAAACGGCACGGGCTGCAGCTGGTTGATGAGGTAATGCAGGCACACGCGGGCCGACTCGCGGCTGGGCTGCGCAGCGCGCTCGTAGTTCCATGCGGCCCAGGCGGCGCGGCGCTGGGGCAGCACGGACGTATCGGTGTGCAGCACGGCGCGGTTGGCCTGGTAGCGGATGGCGCCGAGCACGGCGCGCTCCTGGGTGGTGGGCTGGGCCAGCAGCGCCAGCGACTGGTCGGAGTGGGTGGCCAGCACCACCTTGTCAAAGTGTTCGGTGCGGTCTGCAGTCACCACGCGCACACCGGCGGCATCGCGTTCGATGCGGTGCACGGGGGTGTTCAGGCGCTTGTCGGCAATGCCCGCGAGGATCTTGTCCACATAGTGGCGCGCGCCGCCAGACACCGTCCACCACTGCGGGCGGTTGCTCACCTGGATCAGGCCGTGGTTGTGGCAGAACCGGATCATGGTGGCCACGGGGAACTTCAGCATCTGGTCGGTGGGGCAGCTCCAGATGCAGCCCAGCATGGGCAAGAAGTACCAGTCGCGGAAGGCATCGCCAAAGCGGTGCTCGCGCAGGAAGTCCGAGAGCGGCTGTGCCAGAGCCGCTTCGGCCTGCTGC
>DATLGV010000725.1:0-2499 GCA_035540275.1 Acidovorax sp.
CAGCGCCGCATAACTCGGTACATCCCCCTGAGCGGCTACGCCGCTTCCCCCTTCTCTCGGCTTCGCCGGGAAGGGGGACGACACCAGCGCGGCGGGGCGGCCCTTGCGCGGTGTCACGGGTCTGGGCAGCGACAGTTGCCACGGCTATTGCGAGGCCAAGCGTTGTAGCTGCAGGCACGGCATGGGTTGCAGTGCGCCGGCTAGCTCAGTGCCACCCAACGCACCTTATTGGATAGAAAAAGCTGCCTAGCGCCCATCGAACAAGCGCTATAAGCTATTAATTCAAGAGCAATTCTGCGCCAGTGCCACGTATTCAGCCACGGGCACTTCCTCGGCACGGCGCTGGGTGTCGAAGTGGCCTGCAAACTGGCGGGCCTCGAGCCAGCGGCCCAGCGTGTGGCGCAGCAGTTTGCGGCGCTGGCTGAAAGCGACCTGCACCAGCTCCTCCAGCAACGGCACCGACAACGGTGCCGGTTCGGCGTACGGCACCATGCGCACCACGGCGCTGTCCACGCGGGGCGGCGGGTCGAAGCTCTCGGGCGGCACGAACAGCACGTTTTCCATGGCGTAGCGCCACTGCAGCATTACCGACAGGCGCCCGTAGTCGCCCGTGGCAGGGCTGGCCACCATGCGGTCGATCACTTCCTTTTGCAGCATGAAGTGCTGGTCTTCGATGACCTGCACATGGCCCAGCAGGTGGAACAGGATGGGCGTGGAGATGTTGTAGGGCAGGTTGCCCACCACACGCAGCCGCAATTCCGGCTGCCCGGCCTGGTCGCGCAGAGTCTGCGCCAGTGCCGTGAAGTCCACCTTCAGCACGTCGGACTCGATCACGTCGAGTTGCCCATGCAGGCGCAGGCGCAGGGCCAGGTCGCGGTCCAGTTCGATGACGGTGAGGCGCCCCAGGCGCTCCACCAGGGGCTGCGTCAGCGCGGCCAGGCCGGGCCCGATCTCTACCATGGGCTGGCCCGGCAGCGGCGCAATGGCCTGCACGATGCCGTCGATGATGCCCTGGTCGGACAGGAAATGCTGTCCGAAGCGCTTGCGGGGAATGTGTTTCATGCCATTGGCTCGCTGATGTCTTCGATATGCCGAGCCACGGCATGCGAGCTATGCAAGGGGCGCGATCCAGACCAGCGGCCGCCGCGCAAGGGCCGCCCCGCCGCGCTGGCGGCGTCCCCCTTCCCGAATCGCGCAGCGATTTGAGAGAAGGGGGAAGGCGCGCAGCGCCTCAGGGGGATGCACTTATTCATCACTGGGGGGGCTCGCGGTACTCGACATACGCGCGCCCGCGCAGCTCCTGCGCCCAGGTGGCGTAGGCTTCGTCGAGCTTCTTCTCGCGCACCGCGCTGCGGGCCATGTCGCGCTGCTCGCGCTGGGTGAGCTTGGCCTCACGGCGTTCCAGCAGCTGGATCAGGTGCACCCCAAAGCGCGAAACCAGGGGTTCGCTGATGTCGCCGGGCTTGAGGGCGTCCAGCGCCTGTTCGAACTCGGGCACATACCGGCCGGGGTTGGCCCAGCCCAGGTCGCCGCCCTCCTTGGCGCTGCCGTCCTGCGAATGCTCGCGTGCCAGGGCTGCAAAGTCGGCCTGCCCGGCCAGCACGCGGCGGCGGTAGTCGGCCAGACGGGCGGCAGCGGCGGCTTCGGACAACTGGGGGCCCGTGCGCAGCAGGATGTGGCGCGCATGGTTTTGCACCACCGTGGTGGGCAAACCCGCCGTCACACGCTCCACCACCTTGAGCACGTGAAAGCCCGCGGGCGAGCGCACCGGACCCACGATGGAGCCCACCGGCAGACCCAGGGTGGAGTTCACGAACAGCTCCGGATACCGGTCCGCAGGCCGCAAGCCCAGCAAACCACCGGACCGCTGGCCTTCGGGTGCATCGGAGAACTCGCGGGCCACCGCCGCAAAGTCTTCACCCGCACGCACCTTGTCGGCCGCGCGCTGCGCCCGTGCCTGCCGCTCGGCCACCTGCGCGGGGGTGGCGTTTTCCGGCACCACCACCAGCACGTGGCCGAGGTTGATCTCCATGGCGGCGACGTCCGTGCCTTTTTGCTCTTCCCGCAGGAACTGGTCCACGTCCAGATCGCTCACCTTCACGCGTGCTTCGACTTCGCGTTCCCGCAGGCGCTGCTGCAGCAGCTGGTTGCGCAGCTCTTCGCGAAAGCGCTCCTTGCTCATGCCGTCGCGGGCCAGGCGCGCATACAGCGCGTCCACCGTCATGTCGTTCTGGCGGGCCACGCCCTGCTCGGCCTGCGACAAGGCGTAGTCATCGACCTTGATGCCGGATTCGCGGGCCTGCTGCAGCTGCACCTTCTCCAGGATGATGCGTTCGAGCACCTCGCGCGCCAGCGCATCGCGCGGGGGCATGGCGCCGCCCTGCCGGGCGAACTGCGCCTCGGCCCGTGCCAGGCGCGAGCGCACCTCGTAGTTGGTCACGGGCTCGGAGTTGACCACCGCCACGATGAAATCGGCCGAGCGCGGCGCGGTGCTGGCGG
>DATLGV010000726.1:0-6699 GCA_035540275.1 Acidovorax sp.
GGCATTCAATGTCTGGAGTCACGACAGAAGCACTAGCGTTGGTAAGGCAGGCAGCATCGAAGGAATAGGCATCAAAACCGCGCAATCCTTAGAGAAGCTGAATATCGATGTGCTTGGTCATATCTACCCCACCCGCCCGGAGCAGCGCCTTGGTCTGGCGTAGCGTCATCGTCAGCAAGCCCGCCAAGCTCAAGCGTGAGCATTTCGCGCTGGTGGTGGAGCAAGAGCAATCGGCACGCGTACCGTTTGAAGATATCGCGGTGATCGTGCTCAACCACCGTGAAATTACGCTCACGCACCCCGTGCTCTCGGCCTGCGCCGAATACGGCATTGGCATGTACAGCACGGGCGACAACCATCAGCCCAATGGCGTGTTCTTGCCCTTTCTGCAGCACAGCCGGGCCACCCGCATGCAGCGCCTGCAGCTGAGCATTGACAAGCCCACCGCTAAACGCGCCTGGACTACTATCGTGCAAAGCAAGATCGACAACCAAGCCCGGTGCATGCAACTGCTGGCGGTGGAAGGCGCTGACCGACTGGCTTCGTATGCGCGCAGGGTGCGCTCGGGCGACACCGGAAATATGGAGGCGCATGCCAGCGCGTACTACTTTCCGCAACTGTTTGGTCGCAGCTTTCACCGTAGCCAAGAGGGCTGGGTCAATGCCGCCCTGGACTATGGCTACGCCGTGATGCGTGGTGCCTGTGCCCGGGCGCTGGTAGCGCATGGTTTGCTGCCTAGCGTGGGGCTGTTTCACAGCAGCGAGCAAAACGCCTTCAACCTGGCTGACGACCTGATAGAGCCCTACCGCGCCATCGTGGACCTGCATGTGGCGCAAACCTGCCCCGCAGAGACGGACGGTGAATTGCGACCCACTGACAAGATAGCCCTGGTGGGCCTTCTGAACGTGGACGTGGCGATGCCGCGAGGCCGGATGAGCGTGCTGTCGTCCATAGAGCAAGCCGCAGAGTCGCTGGCCAGGATGCTGGACGGCGGCAGCGAACAGGCGCTGGAACTGCCGACACTGGTAGGCCTGAACCAGCACAGCTTTGAGATGTAGCTGTAGTCGCACTTCAATATCACCACCATGGGCCAGGCCACGAGACGATTCATGCGCATGATGGTGTTCTTCGACCTGCCCGTGGTGACCAAGGCCGAACGCCGGGCCTACACCGTGTTCCGCCGCTTCTTGCTCAACGACGGCTACGACATGATCCAGTACTCGGTGTATGGCCGCATCTTGAATGGCAGCGATGCCGAAGAGAAACACATGAAGCGCTTGCTCGCGAACCTGCCCTCAGAGGGCTCTGTTCGGGTATTGACAGTAACGGAAAAACAGTTCGCCAGCATGAAGATGTTGGTGGGGCTACCGTTGTTTCAGGAAAAAAAGGTCAATGCAGCCCAGATTGCGCTGTTCTGAAAGACCGTTTTCCAGAACGAAAACCCGCTCCAAGCCAAGCCTGGAGCGGGTTTCGAGAGGGCAAGTGTAGCTATCCGGGGTGAGAGAGGGAGCTATGACATGGCAGACAACTTCTATCGCAAACATGCCAAGTGTAGCTATCCGGGGTGAGAGAGGGAGCTATGACATGAAGTTGGCGGGTATAAACCCGCCAACTTCATGTCAGCGCTTCGCGCGGTTTGACAAAAGGCTAATACCCTCGACCAAAGCGCGCGCCATACTGGCCCAATGGGAAAGACTCTATTGCTTTTCATCGCCACGGCCCTCGCCGAAATCGTGGGCTGCTACCTGCCTTGGCTCTGGCTCAAGCAAGGCAAGCCCGCGTGGCTCCTGTTGCCTGCTGCCACGAGCCTGGCGCTGTTTGCCTGGCTCTTGACGTTGCACGACACCGGAGGCGCAGGCCGCGTGTATGCGGCCTACGGCGGGGTCTACATCGGGGTGGCACTGGTATGGCTGTGGGCGGTGGATGGCATCCGCCCCACGCCATGGGATGTGACGGGCGTGCTGGTAGCGCTGGCGGGCATGGCGATCATCATGCTGCAACCAGCGCGCTGACGTAGACTTGTGCCGTGGGCGCGGGACAGACCACAGATCAGCGCTTCAGGCGGCGGCTCAATTCATCTTGATCAGCCGCCAGTCGATGCGGTTGTCGGTGCGCTGCACCAGCTCCACGTTTTTCTTCATGGCCCAGGCCAGCATCTGGTTGTGCAGGGGGATGTGGGCCACGGTGTCGTTCTGCAGCTGCAGGCCTTCGGTGAGCAGGCGGTTGCGCACGGGCAGGTCGGTCTCGGTCTTCACGCGGTCCACGATGTAGTCCATGCGTTCGTTGCTGTAGCGGCCCAGGTTGTAGTTGCCGTCGCCGCCCGTGGTCTTGGTGCGCACCAGCGACTGCAGGGTGTACAGCGCGTCGAAGGTGGGCACGCCCCAGCTCAGCAGGGCAATGCTGGCTTCATGCCGCTGCGCCATGGGGTAGTAGCTGACGGCGGGCTGGGTGCGCAGCTTGGCGCGCACGCCAATGCGCGACCACATGGCGGTGATGGCCTGGCACAGCTGCTCGTCCTGCACGATGGCGTTGTTGCTGCAGGCAAAGTCGACCTCGAAGCCATCGGCATAACCGGCCTGGGCCAGCAGGTCCTTGGCGGCCTGGGCGTCGAATGGCAGGCGCTTGTCCACGGCTTCGGTCCAGCCGTTGACCAGGGGCGGCACCAATGCGCCGGTGGGCTTGGACATGCCGCGCATGGTCACGCGGTGCAGGGTGGCGCTGTCGATGGCCTGGTAGAGCGCCTTGCGCACGCGCGCATCCTTGAGCGGGTTCTTGCCCTTGATGTTGCTGCCCACCAGTTCGTCGCGGAACTGGTCCATGGCCAGGTACACGGTGCGGTTTTCCACCATCTCCATGACCTTGAGGTTGGGGTTGGCCTTGATGCGCGCCAGGTCCTGGATGCTGGTGTCGCGCACCATGTCCACCTCGCCCGACAGCAGCGCGGCAATGCGCGTGGCCTCGGACTTGATGGGGATGTAGGTGATCTCGGTCACGTTGCCCTCGGCCTTGCCCGCGTTCCACCAGTGCGGGTTGGCGGCAAACACGATCTTCTGGTCGGGCACCCATTCCTTGAGCACGAAGGGGCCGGTGCCCATGGCGTTGCGGTGGGAGAAGGTTTCTTCCTTGGCCTTGATGTCCTTGGGCTCCAGCGAGTTGTTCTTCTCGGCCCAGGCGCGGCTCATGATGCGCAGCTCGGTCAGCTGGTTGAGCAGCACGGGGTTGGGGTTCTTCAGAAAGATGTCGATGGTTTCGCCGTCCACCTTGGCGATGCGGTCCATGCCCTGGGTGTAGATGGAATACGTCGACGTTTTGCTCATCGCGCGCTGCAGCGAATAGACCACGTCGTCGGCCGTCATGGCCGAGCCGTCGCTGAACTTGACGCCCTGGCGCAGCTTGAAGCGCATCTGCGTGGGGCTGACCTGCTGCCAAGCCGTGGCGAGCACCGGCTCGACCTTGAGCGTGCGGCTGTTGAACATCACCAGCGACTCGTACACCGCGGCGTGGATGCCGTTGCCCAGGGCGCTGTTCTGCGAATGGATGTCCATGGTCTGGATGTCGCTGGAACCGGCCCACTTGAATGGTTTTGCCAACACGGCGGGGGCGGCAGCTGCCAGGGCCAGGGTGGCGGCCGCCAGCAAGGAACGCTTGAATTGCATGAGGGGTTTCCTTCGTCAATGAAGAATGGAAGAACCGGCAATATGCAGCAGGTTGCATTCCAGCCCAAGCCCCTTGGCGGCATGTGTGGCACGGGCGATGCAGGGCCGTGTCTGGACGGATTGCGCTCGGTGCGCCGCTGCGATAAAGAGGCGGCGCCAAGCCGCCGGCGGGGCCTGCTACTTTGCAGGCGCCACCGGGTAGCGCACACCATCGCGCGCCGTGCCCACCTGCAGCAGGTTGACCACCCCCATCACGTCATCCACCAGCGCCACGGCCTTCTCCATGGCCTGCGCCTGCTCGGCCGTCTGCACGCAGCCCATGAGGGTGACCAGGCGCCGCTCGCCCAGCACCCACACGCTGGTGTCGGCAAACCGTCCGTCCTCGCGCAGGTACAGCTGCACGCGCGGGATGATCTCGGCGTCGTAAAGGTAGGAGTTGGGCAGGCGGCAGCGGCCCACGCGGTAGCAGCTGCCGCCGTGCTGCGAGCGCACATGCGCCAGCTCGCGCACCTCGGCCGGGGTGTACAGCGGGCCTTCCGGCACGGGGCATTGGGGCAGCGCGCTGGTGACCTGAACGAAGGGGTCGTTGAAGGCGTTGGTGCGCGGCGCGCCGCCGGCAGGGGCCTGGGCACAGGCGGATGCGACCATGAGGGCCAGGACCGGTCCGCCCAGCAAGGCACAGCGCGACCGACACGATGAATGAAAGCGCATGGATGGGTCCCCGGCTGCGGGCCAGCCCCGCAGGCAATCGCCATCGTACGGGCGCGGTGGTTCACGGTAAAGACAAGTGCATGCGACAGATTGAATGCCACAAGGGCCTGCAACACCCCGCCGCGCAAACCCGGGCGGCCCCACCGGCTTTGCCTTGCCGCCTACGATGCCACAAGCATGCTCCGCAATGACTTGATCGTCCACCGCCCCGAAGGCCTGTACTGCCCGCCTGGCGACTTCTACATCGACCCCTGGCGGCCGGTGGAGCGGGCCGTGATCACGCATGCCCATTCGGACCACGCGCGCATGGGCTCTGCCCACTACCTGGCGCACGAGGGCAGCGCGGGTACGCTGCGCAACCGGCTGGGGGCGGACATCGCACTGCAGACACTGGCCTATGGCGAGGCCATCAACCGCCACGGCGTGCGCGTGTCGCTGCACCCTGCGGGCCATGTACTGGGCTCGGCCCAGGTGCGCGTCGAACATGGCGGCCAGGTGTGGGTGGCCTCGGGCGACTACAAGCTCGAAGACGATGGCACCTGCCCGCCCTTCGAGCCGGTGCGCTGCCACACCTTCATCACCGAATCGACCTTTGGCCTGCCCATCTACCGCTGGCCGTCGCAGCCCGCGCTGTTTGCCGACATCAACGCCTGGTGGGCCGCCAACGCAGCGGCGGGCAAGGCCAGCGTGTTGTATGCCTATGCCTTTGGCAAGGCGCAGCGGCTGCTGCATGGCGTGGATGCCAGCATCGGGCCCATCGTGGTGCATGGGGCGGTGGAGCCGCTCAACGCCGTGTACCGCGCGGCCGGTGTGAACCTGCCGCCCACGCTGCGTGTGACGGACCCGGGCCTGACCAAGGCAGATCTGAAACATGCGCTGGTGCTGGCCCCGCCCTCGGCAGCGGGCACACCGTGGCTCAAGCGGTTTGGCGAACACTCCGACGCGTTTGCCAGCGGCTGGATGCTGGTGCGCGGCGCACGCCGCCGCCGGGGCGTGAACCGGGGTTTTGTGATGAGCGACCACGCCGACTGGCCCAGTTTGCAAAAAGCCATTGGTGCCACGGGCGCGGAGCGCGTCATCGTGACCCACGGCAGCACGGCGGTGATGGTGCGCTGGCTGTGCGAGCAGGGGCTGGACGCCCAGGTGTTTGCCACCGAATACGGTGCCGATGACAACGAAGACGATGCAGGCGCTGTGCCCGAGAAGCAAGGTGACGCACCCACACCCGAGGCAGCCGCATGAAGGCCTTTGCCCAGCTGTTCCAGGCGCTCGACGCCACCACTGCGCAGTCGGCCAAACTCGCGGCGCTGGTGGCTTATCTGCGTGCTGCACCGCCCGCCGATGCGGCCTGGGCCACCTACTTTCTCGCAGGCGGCAAGCCCCGCCAGATGGTGCCCACCAAGCGCCTGAAGGCGCTGGCGCAAGAGGCTGCCGGCCTGCCCGAATGGCTGTTCGAAGAAAGCTACCAGGCCGTGGGCGACCTGGCCGAAACGCTGGCGCTGCTGCTGCCGCCACCAGAGCAGCCCACCGAGCTGGCATTGGCCGAATGGATGGCCCAGCTGCTGCCCCTGCGCGCCCTGCCACCCGATGACGCCGACGCCCGTCTGCGCACGCAATGGGACAGGCTGGCGCCCGAGCAGCGCTTTGTGTACTTCAAGCTCATCACCGGCAACTTCCGCGTGGGGGTGTCGCGCCTGCAGGTGACGCAGGCGCTGGCCACCGTGAGCGGGCTCGAACCCAAGCGCATCGCGCACCGGCTGATGGGCTACACGCAGATCGGTCGGCAGCCGCAGGCCAGCGACTACCAGGCGCTGATCGCGCCGGTGGACGACGATGCCAATACGCCGGATGCTGCCGATGCGGGTCAGCCCTATCCCTTCTTTTTGGCCCACCCATTCAACCAGCCCGTGGCCGAGATGCCCGCACTGCTGGGCACACCCGGCGACTGGCTGGTGGAGTGGAAGTGGGACGGCATCCGCGCGCAGATCGTGCGGCGCGCGGGCGCGGTGTGGGTGTGGTCACGCGGGGAGGAACTGGTGACCGACCGCTTCCCTGAACTGGCCGAAGCCGCGATGGCGCAAATGCCCGATGGCACGGTGGTCGATGGCGAGATCCTGGTGTGGCTACCGGACGAGCCCCAGCCCCGCCCCTTTGCCGACCTGCAAAAGCGCCTGGGCCGCAAGACCCTGGGCCCGAAGCTGCTGCGCGAACTGCCCGTGGTGCTGGTCACCTACGACCTGCTGGAACACGTCGGCCAAGACCTGCGCCAGGACCCGCAGCAGGCCCGCCGCGCGCTGCTGGAAGCGGTGCTGCAGCCCCCCGACGCCATCGC
>DATLGV010000727.1:0-4754 GCA_035540275.1 Acidovorax sp.
AGTGGTGCACGGTGCCCACCGCTTCCCCCAGAGCACGCGACAGCGCCAGCGCCCCTTCACGGTCATGCTGCAGCAGATGGAACGCCATGCGTTGCGCAGACTTCACCCCCACCCCCGGCAACCGGCGCAGCGCCTGGATCAGAACGTCGAGGGAGTTGGTGGTGGACATGGGTTAACAGGCGATGCGGATGAGCGGATAGGAAAGAGCGGTGCCATGCCTCGACAGACTCAGCCCGAACGATGGTTGGGGCACTCAGCAAACTCTCACGAAGGCTTTCACACCCCGCCCTTGAGGGCGTAGCGAGCGCCTGCCAGGCTAGGCGGACGGAGCGCAGCAACCGGAACGTACTTCCTGTACGTGAGGATTGCGAGCACCGCCCAACGACGCATGGCTGGCGCGCAGTAGCCCAGTCCTTAGAAAGGGAATTTCATGCCGCCGGGGAGGCCTGGCATGCCCGCTGTGAGCTTGCCCATCTTCTCCGCCGAGGTCTCCTCGGCCTTGCGCACCGCAGCATTGAAAGCAGCCGCCACCAGGTCTTCCAGCATGTCCTTGTCTTCGGCCAGCAGGCTGGGGTCGATGGTGATGCGCTTGACGTCGTGCTTGCAGGTCATGACCACCTTCACCAGGCCCGCGCCCGATTCGCCTTCGACCTCAATGAAGGCCAGTTCGTCCTGGGCCTTCTTGAGGTTGTCCTGCATCGCCTGGGCTTGCTTCATCAGGCCGGCGAGTTGTCCTTTGTTGAACATGGTGTGGTTTCCTTTTCGGTTTCTAGTCTAGTGAATGGGTAACAGAGCTTGTGAGGGCTTGTAGAGAGCTTGTGGGCCGGTCACGCTGGCTTGATGCTGCCCGGCACGATTCTCGCGCCGTAGTCCCGCATCAGCGATTGCACGAAGGGGTCGTTGTGCACGATTTCCTCAGCGCGGCGCTGGCGCTCGGCAGCGGCAGCGGCGTTGCGGCGGGCAGGGCTGTCGATGACCACCCCCACCTCGACGCTGATCTGCGTGGCATGGCCTGCCGCCTCCAGCGCCACGCGCAGGCGCTCGCGCGCCGTGGGCTGGTTGAGGGACTCGCGCTCCACGCGCAGCAGCCAGTGCCCCCCATCGCGCGCCACCAGCTGCGACTGCAGGGCCAGCTCGCGCACCAGCGCGGTGATGGCTTCCGCTGCTATCAGCTGCTGCACGGTGGTGTGCCAGACATCGCCCTCTTCGGTGGGCGTGTAACGGGCCGATACAGGCGTGGGTGCCGACAGCGGAAGCGGCTGCAGACGCTCGCCAGGCTCGGGCGCTTCGCGCACCGGGATTGCTACATATTCAGGAGCAAACTGCGCTTTTGCTGGTTGAGCGGCACCAGGGTTCTGCCCCAAGCTCTCGGGCATGCGCACCGGCAACGCAGTCGCCGTGGCGACCGCACCGGGCTCATCAGACCCCGGCCACGGGGGGGGCTCGGAATCGTTGACGGACTCTCTCGCAGGGTCGTCCGCTGGCGCGGGGATGGAGCGAGCCCCCGCAGCAGACGCTGGCGCGGCCACCGGAGCGGGCGCCTGGACTTCGGGCGCGGGCGCTAAGGACGGGGCGTACGGGGCCGCGGCGACCGGCAAGGGCGTTACTGCCAATGCACCCACAGCCCCTGCCAAAACAGGGCCTGAAACCGGCGTTTCAGCCCGCGTCAGAGTTTTTTTTTCAGCCGATCCGCCAGCGCCACCTGCACCGCTGACGGGCTTGAAGGCCAGCAGGCGCAGCAGCACCATGGTGAGCGCCGCGTACTCATCGGGCGCCAGGCCCAGCTCGCCGCGTCCGTGCAGGCACAGGCTGTAGAGCAATTGCGTTTCGTCGGCGGGCATCAGCGCTGACAGGCGCGCGGTTTCGGCAGCCTCGGGGTCGTCGGCATCCACGGCACCGGCCATCTGCGGCACGGCCTGGAACACGGCCATGCGCTGGAGCACGGCACTCATCTCTTCGAGCGTGGAGGCGGCGGACAGGCCATTCATGCGCAGCGCGTCCGAGGTTTCGACCACGGTCTTGCCGTCGCCCTGCGCCAGCGCGTCAATCAAGCGGAACACGTAGGAGCGGTCCACCGCGCCCAGCATCTGGCGCACACCGGCTTCCTGCAATTGGCCGCTGCCAAAGGCAATGGCCTGGTCTGTCAGCGACAGCGCATCGCGCATGGAGCCCCGCGCGGCACGCGACAGCAGCCGCAGCGCCTGCGGCTCGGCGGGCACGTTCTCGTTGGCCAGCACGCGGGTCAGGTGCTCCAGCACCGTCTCGGGCGCCATGGGGCGCAGGTTGAACTGCAGGCAGCGGCTCAGCACCGTGACCGGCACTTTCTGCGGATCGGTCGTGGCGAGCACAAACTTGAGGTATTCGGGCGGCTCTTCCAGCGTCTTGAGCATGGCGTTGAACGCGGTGTTCGTGAGCATGTGCACCTCGTCGATCATGAAGACCTTGAAGCGCCCCTGCACCGGCTTGTAAACCGCCTGCTCCAGCAGGCTTTGGACCTCGTCCACCCCCCGGTTGGAGGCCGCGTCCAGCTCGGTGTAATCCACAAAACGGCCGCTGTCGATATCCGTGCAGGCCTGGCACACACCGCAGGGCGTGGCGGTGATGCCGCCGTTGCCATCCGGCCCCTGGCAGTTGAGCGACTTGGCCAAAATGCGCGACACCGTCGTCTTGCCCACGCCGCGCGTACCTGTAAACAGATAGGCATGGTGCAGGCGCTGCTGGGTCAGCGCATTCGACAAGGCCTGAACCACATGCTCCTGCCCCACCATTTCGGTGAAATTGCGAGGGCGGTACTTGCGGGCGAGCACGAGGTAGGACATGCGGGCGATTCTACGGGCTGGGCTGGACATGCCTTCGGGCATCAGGGCCATGCTGCGTATCGAAAAGTGCACCCCACATCCAGCGTACAATCTGTGGTGACGGGCCTCCTCGCATGGTGAAGCGGCCAACCGGGTCAGGTGGGGAACCAAGCAGCCCTAACCGTGGAGTCAGTGCCGGGGGTAAGGCTCGTCAACTTCTTCTTTCTTTTTTGCGCGGTCGCGCAAAAGCTCTCTCCTTCAAAGCTCCCGCTCCGCAACCGGTCCGCTGGGCCTACCCAAAGGTCGACGCAGGCAGAATCCTCCGATTCTTTTCACTCGGCTGCAGTACGGTCCAGCCACTGCAGCGCCCCCTCGCCCGCCACCCGGCCACTGGCCATGCTGGCGGTGAGCAGGTAGCCCCCCGTGGGAGCCTCCCAGTCCAGCATTTCCCCTGCGCAGAACACGCCCGGCAAGGCCGTGGCCATGAGGTGCGCGTCCAGCGCCTCAAACGCCACACCGCCCGCGGTGCTGATGGCTTCGTCCAGCGGGCGCGCAGCCACCACGGTGATGGGCAGGGTCTTGATCGCGTGGGCCAGGGCCACGGGGTCATTCATGCCGTCTTTGCCGAGGTGTTCGTACAGAATGCCCGCCTTGATGCCGTCCAGGCCCAGGCGGCTCTTGAGGTGGCTCGACAACGAGCGCGATCCGCGCGGGTGGCGTACCTCCACCAGCACGCGCTCGGGGCTGTGGTCGGGCAGCAGGTCCAGGTGGAAGGTGGCGTGGCCATGGGCTTGCACCTCGTCGCGCAGCAGGTGCGATGCGGCATAGACCAAGCTGCCCTCCACCCCCGTGGCCGTGATCACAAACTCGCCCCGGCGGCTGAAGCTGCGGCCCTGGCTGTCGGTGAAGCTGAGCACCACGGTCTTGAAGGGCTGGCCCACAAACTTCTCGGAAAAATGCGGCGTCCACCCCACCGTGGGCGCGGGCGTGCGGCCCAGCAGCTCTTGCAAGAAGGCGCGGCGCGTTTCGCCCGCCGGTGCGTCGGCGCGCAGCACGTCAAAACCGCAGTTGGAGGGGCGCAGCGGCGCCACCGCCACGCCGCGCTGCGCCAGCAAAGGCACCCAGGCACCGTCCGACCCCAAGCGCGCCCAGCTGCCACCGCCCAGCGCCAGCACCACGGCCTTGGCGGCCACAAGCATCTCGCCGGCCGGCGCGGCAAAATGCAGCGCCCCCTCCTCGGTCCAGCCCAGCCAGCGATGGCGCATGTGGAACAGCACGCCTTGCCCGCGCAGGCGCTGCAGCCAGGCGCGCAACAGCGGCGCGGCCTTCATGTCGGTAGGGAATACGCGGCCCGAGGTGCCGATGAAAGTCTCCACACCCAGCCCCTGCGCCCAGGCGCGCAGCTCATGGCCACCAAAGGCGCGGACCAGCGGCTCGATCTGCTGCTCGCGCCCAGCATAGCGGCCCACGAAGGGCTCGTGCGGCTCGGAATGGGTGAGGTTGAGCCCGCCCTTGCCCGCCAGCAAAAATTTGCGCCCCACCGACGGCATGGCGTCAAACACATGCACGGCCACGCCCGCCTGGGCCAGCACCTCGGCGGCCATCAGACCCGCTGGGCCACCACCGATCACGGCCACATCGCACGGCAAGGTCTCCGCAGGCAGGGCGGGTGTATCGGAAGGAGAAAGGGTGTGGGACACGGAAAGGCCTTGCTAAAAATGGGGGGCGTTGCGCTGCGTAAGGACTGGAACGACCGGTCAGAACAAAGAGCCTTGCGGAGAATCCGCAGACCCCGACGCAGCGCGGTCATGTCCGGGCTTTGCGGGGACGACCGGCGCAGCGGGGGCGAGAGTATGCCCCACCGCAGGCGGCTTGGCGGGGTATGCCCCTGCTCCACCCGGCGCGTCCCCCACCATCACCAACCGCCCATCGCCGGTGAGGAAGGCGGCATACACC
>DATLGV010000728.1:0-3993 GCA_035540275.1 Acidovorax sp.
ATCCTTCACCATATCGACTCCATCAGCTGCTCGGAACGAAGGCAATCTAGCTACATCCGCCGAGGCGGGCAAGCGTCCGATGGAGCGGCGGCAAAATACAACGCATGCAACGCAGATCCACCCTTCTCCTCGGTGCGGCCGCCCTGGTCGCGCCGCTGATCGGCCGGGCGCAGCCGGCCTCGCGCCCCATCCGCCTGATCGTGCCCTACGCACCCGGCGGGCCGATCGACGTGACGGCCCGCCTGCTCGCAGAGCGCGTGCGCGACACGCTGGGCACCGTGATCATCGAGAACCGGCCGGGAGGCGGCGGCAACATCGGCGCCGATGCGGTGGCCAAGGCCGCGCCGGACGGACTGACCATCGGCGTATCCGCCGTGGCCACGCATGCCATCAATCCCTGGCTTTTCAGCAAGATGCCCTACGACGCGGCCAAGGACTTCGCCGGCATCACGCAGATGGTGCGCGTGCCCAACGTGCTCGTCATGAACGCCGCCCGGGCCGAGCAGCTCAAGATCCACACCGTGGCAGACCTCATTGCCTACGCCAAGGCCAATCCCGCCAAGCTCAACTACGGCAGCGGCGGCAACGGCAGCGCAGGCCACCTGGCGGGCGAGATGTTCAAGCAACGCGCCGGCATCTACGCCCTGCACATCCCCTACCGGGGCGCCAACCCCGCCCAGCTGGCGCTGCTGGCGGGCGAGGTGGACTTCAACATCGACAATCTGGCCGCCGCCGCGCCCAACATCCGCGCGGGCAAGCTCAAGGCGCTGGCCGTGACCTCGCTCGACGCCTCGGCCTCGCTGCCCGGCGTGCCGCCCCTCTCCGCGACTTCGGCCATGTTCAAGGGCTTCTCCATCGACACCTGGTGGGGCCTGGTGGCACCGGCGGCCACGCCCAAGCCCATCATCGACAAGCTGAACAAGGCCTTTGTGGCGGCACTGAACGCGCCCGAGACCAAGACCCGCTTTGCCGCCTTGCTGGCCGAGCCCGTGGCCACCACGCCGCAGCAGTTCGACAGCTTCATGGCCAGCGAACGTGCCAAGTACCAGCAGGTGGTGAAGGCATCCGGGGCCAAGGTGGATTAAGAAGCGGGGCGATGGATGTACCGGGTCGCGGTATTGACCTCCCCTCGGGGGACTGCATGGACGCTCCCCTTCATTGCGCCGGCAGTCCCGCCAAAATCTGCCCCATCGGAGCAAGACGCACGCGTGCGGCCTTGAGAGCGTCCTCAAAACCCGCAGAGCCAAGCACTTCCAGCTCTGCCTGCCGAGCCCCTTCCAGCACATCAGGCACCCCGGGTGAGGGCCGCCCGGCGTGGCACATCAGCAGATCGCCATGGCGGCAGGCATGCAGCCAGGCATCGAGCCTGGCGCGGTACTGGGCGGCATCCCCACGGAAGTCATAGACACCCAGCAACCGTGCGTTTTGCCGCAGCCCTTGCCGCTGCGCAAGCGACGACAGCGCCCGCGCGCCCAACCACGCAATGACCTGGCTCTTGAACCGGGTGCGCGCATCCAGATGCGCCGCTCCTTGCGGTCCACGCGTCGCACGCAACCACAGCCCACCCGCAGGGTATCGGCGAGCGAGCTCCTGCAGCAGCGCCGCGCGCACCTGCGGCAACTGATGCACGTGCTGATGCCCATCCACGTAGGCAGGGGCACAGCCCATGGCCGCCTCGAAAGCGTCCAGTTGGCCCGCCACCTCCGCGCGCAGAGCTACCGGGTCCAGCTGGTGCAGGTAAGCCCGCGCAATCAGGTGGCCCAAGGGCTGGCGGTTTGCGGGGTTGAGAGGGCACTCCGTCAGGTCCAGGTGCAACCCCACCTCTACCCTGCCTGTGCGTGCTACCGCAAGCAGGCCCCGCGCGCCTTCTGGCCACGCCGCGCCGCCCACCATGGCAGACACCGCCTGCACCCGCCCCTGGCGCACCAGGGTGAACACGGCCTCATTGATACCGGGGTGCAGGCCAAAGTCGTCCACACAAAGGCTGATGCTGCGCCAACTGCTATGCTGGCGCGTACCACCATGATCCGATACCGCCCCCCCCATCCCCCGCCAGTTGCCAGCACACAGCGAGGACGCATCGGCTGGTTTGTGGTGGTCGGATGCGCCGCCGCTGCCGTCCATTGGAGCGTCGCCACCGGCATGGTGGCATTCGCGCACTGGGCGCCCCTGCAGGCCAACGTGGTCGGCTGGGTGGTCGCCCTGATGGTGTCGTTCACCGGCCACCACCGGCTCAGTTTTCGTGGTCATGGCGCTTCTATCGGCAGCGCCGGGTTGCGCTTCCTGTGCATTTCGGGGGGCGGCTTTCTCGTCAACGAGATCGCCTACGCGCTGCTGTTGCGGTGGACCGCCGCGCGCTACGACCTGCTGCTGGCCTGCGTTTTGGTCTCGGTGGCAGGGGCCACCTACTTGCTCAGTCGCCATTGGGCTTTCCTGCGCAGCGCAGAACACTGAACTGCGCCTGCTGGCGTGCATCGACGCGCCACAGGGTGTCCCCACGCAAGGTGGACACCACCTCTGCCCGCGCCAGAAAATCGTAGCGATCGCGCAAGGTCTCCGGCGCCAGCACCCAGCTCACCGGCTGGCGGCAAAGCGCCGCAGGCAGCGCTGCGGGGGTCATGAGCAACTGTGCAGCGCGCTCCCGAGAGAACTGGCCTGCATCTGACATCTCCTTGCGCCAGTTGTCGCGCAATGCAATGTCAGGGTCGTTCCAGTCGTCAACCACCACCACAGGGTCTTGCAGACGCGCATAGAACGGCACGTCGTAGCGATAGCTCTGGAGAAAATACACGGGCTCGCCAACAGCGCGGTGCTCGCGCAGGGCCAGCCCGAGGCTGCGGCTGGAATGGCGCTGGTCCCACACCAGCCCTGCCACCACGGCCAGCCCCAACGCCGCACTGAGTGCGAGCGTGGCCCACCACCCGCGCCGGCGTGAGGGCCCCGCGATGGATGCAGCGCTGGCATCGGCCACCAGCCACGCCAAGGGGGCAACAGCAGGCAGGATATAGCCCAGCAACTTGGACTGCGGCAGTGAAAAGAACAACACCACGCAAAACACCGCCAGCCCCATCAACTGACGCACTGCTGCGTGCTGGGGCGACGCCGCAGCCGTCCCCGCAAAGTACCCCCGCGTCAGCAGGCTGCGGCACCACAGCAAGCCGGGCAAACTCATCAGTGCCAAAACCACGGGGTAAAACCAGGCGGGCTGGACGTTGTTGAACCCGCCGGCTGCAAAGCGCTGGAAATGCTGCACGACAAAAAAATAGTGCAGAAAGCCATCGAAACGCTGCTGCATGGCAAGAAACCAGGGAGCCGCCACCAGCAAAAACAGCATCGCCCCCGTGGGGGACATGAGCGCCCAGACCGTGCGCCAGCGTCTGCGCAACACCAGCCAAAGGCCCACCACCATGGCGGGTATCACAAAGCCGATCAGCCCCTTGGCCAATACGCCCAATGCTGCCAGGCCATAGCCCAGCCACAAGGCCCGGCGGTGAGCAAGCCCCTGCTCAAAACACAATGCGGCGTGGGCCAATGCCAGCACCGTGGCGGTAATGCAGCCTGCCACCAGCATGTCCAGGTTGGCGAACTGCCCACCCACCAGAAACAGCGGCTGAACCAGCAGCACCCACAAGGCACGCCGCGCTGACGCCTGGCCACACCAGCGCCGGGTAAAGAGGTACAGAGAAAGCGCACCCAGGGTTGCTCCGAAGATCGACGCAGCACGGGCTGCAATTTCCGTCAATCCCGCCACCGACAAGGCTGCGCCAGTGATCCAGTAGAACAGGGGTGGTTTGTGGAAGAACGGCAGGCCATTGAGCGTCGGCGTCAGCCAATCGCCGGAACGCAGCATCTCCCAGGCCACCGAGGCATACCGCCCCTCGTCGGGCAGCATCAAAGGGCGCGCCCATGCGGTGGCAGCCAGCCAGAAAAGGATCAACGCCGCGACCAGCACGCCATCATGCAGTCCGCCCCCACGTTTGCCCTCATCCATGG
>DATLGV010000729.1:0-2333 GCA_035540275.1 Acidovorax sp.
CAAGCAGGCAGAGCAAAGCCGCGCCGGCCCGGCCAGTGTGCCGGGGCGTGGTGGGGTGGGTCATGGTGTCAGCTCGTGGTTGTCAGCGTGCGCCTACGGGAGTGTAGGCGTTGCTGTGCTGCGCCAGCCAGCGTGCCGACAGGTCGGTGCCGTGCTGGCTGGGGTGAAAGTCGGGGCGCAGGTATTCGCGCCAGGGGCGCCAGGTCTCGCGCACCAGGCCGCCCTTGCCGAACAGCGTGCGTGCGGCGCTGGTCCAGGTGCTCCATTTCCACAGCGAGCCGTCGCGGCGCAGGTTCAGCACCGTCTGGCGCAGCACATCGCCCAGGAACACCACCGTGATGCGGCGGAACCAGGTGATGCGCCACTCGTGGTTGCCGCCCAGCGCCTGGTAGAGGTCGAAGGCGGTGTTCTTGTGCTCGGACTCTTCGGCGCAGTGCCATTGCCACATCGTGGCCAGGCGCGGCTCGGCGCCCTGCAGCACCTCGGGGTGGGCCAGCAGCCATTCGGCCAGCAGGGCGGTGAAGTGCTCGTTGGCAGCGGTCACGGCCAGCGGATGGCGTGGGTCGGCGCCTGCAAACAGCTTCATGCGCTCTTGCGCGCGCGGGGCCCATTCATTGGCGAGGCCCTGCTGATCGAGATGGCCGTTGAACAGCGCGTGGATGCGGCGGTGCGTGGCCTCCTGCCCGATGAAGCCGCGCACCTCATCGGCAAACTGCGCCTGTTGGTCGGGCGGCAGGGCCTTGTGGCCGTCGCGCACTGCGTCGATGAAGAACTGCTCGCCCACAGGGAAGCTCATCGACAGCGCATTGAACAGTGCCGTGCGGAACGCATCGCCGCCGCACCAATGGCGCGCCAGGGGCGTTTCCAGGTCGATCAGCAGGCGGCGTACAACAAGCTCGGTCATGGGAATCTCCATCGGGGGCCGGGAGGCGAAATGGTTGGTACTTTGCAGTACCGAAGGGTTTGTATGATGCAGCCCCACTGTGGTACTGTCAAGTACCTAAACCAGTTCCAAGGGATTTTTCTGCCGTGACCCTGCCTGCCGAGACCCCCACCCCGGGCACCGAGCACCGCGCCCGCCTGCTCGAAGGCATGGCCCGCGCCGTGGCTGCCAAGGGCTATGCCGACACCACCATTGCCGACATCGTGCGCGAGGCCAGCGTGTCGCGCCGCACTTTCTATGAAAACTTTGCAGACAAGGCCGAATGCCTGATTGCGCTGTACGAAGTGGCCAGCGGCAACGCCATTGCCGTGCTGCGCGGCGCCATCGACCCCCACAGCGACTGGCAGGCCCAGGTGGAGCAGGCCATGGGCGCCTACTTTGGCGTGCTGGCGCGCAACCCGGTGCTGCTGCGCACCTTGTTCATCGACATCCTGGGCCTGGGCACCCCCGGCCTGGCCGCGCGCCGCCGCGCCAACCAGCAGCTGGCCGACCTGATGCTGGACGTGGTGAACAACCGCCCGGGCGAGCGCAAACGCAAGGCCCCGCTGCAACCCACGATGGCCATGGCGGTGGTGGGCGGCATCAACGAAATGGTGCTGCAGGCCATCGAGCAGGAACGCGCGGGCGAACTGCAATCGCTGGTGGAGCCTGCCAGCACCTTGCTGCGGGCAGCGATTTCGGCGGAGTTCTGAGGCGCGCGGGCCTGCGGCCTCACACGGGAATGCTGGCCACGGTGAGGACGAGGTGGTCGAGGGAGTGGAGGGTGAGGGGCATGGTGGGTGGCAGGGTGGTCAGCCGGGCCGGGATCGCTGCGGGGGCTCTGCAATCTGCAGCCACCGCTGGTTGGCAACAAACGCAACGGTCAGCACCAGCCCCGCCATCAAGGCCAGCAGCCAGTGCAGCGCTGGCAAGGGCACAAACTTGAATGCACCGGCCAGCCACGGCACGGTGGTGATGGCCGCCAGCGCCGCCAGCGTGCCGCCCATGACCCACAGGCTGACCGGCGTGAGGCCTGCCCACAGGCTGCGCCAGCGGGTCTGGCTGCTGCGGCTGGGCAGGATGAGTGCGGCGTTGGCGGCCACCAGCACCACAAACGCGGCCGTGCTGGCCGTGGCGGCATGGGCGGGCTGGCGCAGCAGCCAGGCGTACAGGCCCACCACGGCGGCCGTCACCACGCTGCCCTGCAGCACGCTCAGCAGGATGTGGCGGGTGGACAGCAGCGGCTCGCCGGCCGCACGGGGCGGCTGCTGCATGAGGTCGGCAGCACCTTCTTCGGCCTCGAACACGATGGAACAGGCCGGGTCGATGACCAGTTCCAGAAACGCGATGTGCAGCGGCGCCAGCACCAGCGGCAGCCCGAACAGCACCGGCAGCAGCGCCAGTCCAATGA
>DATLGV010000730.1:0-2619 GCA_035540275.1 Acidovorax sp.
AGGCAAAGCAAGTGGTAGATCCCAATGCTCGGATCCTTCGCGCTGTCCACCGGCTTCCTCCCACAGGGCCCGGTAGTCAAACGTGAAGCCCTTGCCCGGGGGCGCGGTTAAGTGCGCATCAAAGCTCAAGGTCGGGTCAGATTCATAATCCTTTGGTCGTTGGTTCAAGTCCAACACGCCCTACCACCCTCGCTTGCTGGACGATCTGTCGACAACAGACGCATTTTTTCAATCCGAAGCGTGCAGTTTGTTTTTGGAGCCTCCAGCGTGCATTACAATCTTGGCTTGCGCTGAATTGATGAGTTGCTTGGATGCCTTCCAAAGAGAGTCCAAGCAACAAAAGAAGCGGATTTTGAGGGTCGCCAAAAAATCATGCTATAATTCAAAGCTTAGCGGCTGTAGCTCAGCTGGATAGAGTACTTGGCTACGAACCAAGGGGTCGTGGGTTCGATTCCTGCCAGCCGCACCAATGTTTAAAGCCTGCAATCGCAAGATTGCAGGCTTTTTCATTTGTCCAGGCGCTTTGCGCTGATTGGAGAGTTCTGGCGATGAGCAAGGCTTTTACCAAGGAAACCGACAGTGCCGACGACGATGAAGGGGTGGCACTGCCTCCGTTGCCGCCTGGCGGCAAAAACTACATCACCCCGACTGGGTATGCACGCCTGAGGGCCGAGCTGCTGGATCTCATCGACAACGAGCGGCCCAAGATCGTGGATGTGGTGCACTGGGCTGCCAGCAACGGTGACCGGTCTGAGAACGGCGACTACCTTTACGGCAAGAAGCGCTTGCGCGAGATTGATCGGCGCATCCGTTTTTTGACCAAACGGCTGGAGATCGCCGAGGTGGTGGACCCCAGTCTGCATGCAGGCAGCGAGCAGGTCTTCTTTGGGGCCACTGTCACCTATTCCGACGACGAGGACGGTGAGCGCACGATCACCATCATGGGCATCGACGAGACCGACAGCCGTATGGGCCAGGTCAGCTGGATTTCGCCTGTGGCGCGGGCCCTGCTGAAGGCGCGCGTTGGGGACGAAGTGCAGTTACCCACGCCGGGCGGAGTGCGCCATTTGGAGGTGTTGGAGGTGCAGTACCCACCGCGTGGCGGCGCTACGTAACCCGTGCACACAGACGGCGCACCGAGCGTCGCTTGTGTTGACCTGAGGGCTTGTGATGTGCGGCGCTGGAGCCTCTCAGGGTTGTGGCGTGATCCTTGCCGCGCGCAGCACCGCCTGTGTGCGGCGCAGGTTGCGCAGTGCCAGTTCGAGATGGGCCTGGTCGCGTACCGCCACGATGAATCGCAGGTCCGTAGTGTCCAAGGCGGCCTCATCGTCCATGTCCACATGGGTGATGTCGGCCTCTGAATTGGCAAGCTCCGCTGCCACGCGTGCCAGCACCCCCTTGCCGTTGTTCACGGTAACGACCACGCCCGTTTCGAACATGCGGGTGGGCTCGTCCGACCAGTCCACGGCAATGAACCGTTCGCTGTCTTTGTGCTGCAGGCGTTTGGCAACGCCGCAATGCGCGTTGTGCACCACCAGTCCTTCACCACGGCCCAGATAACCGACGATGCTGTCGCCTGGCACCGGACGGCAGCAGGTGGCATATTGCACGGAGGCATTCTCGCTGCCATCCAGCGTGACGGCCCCTTGCGACAGCGTTTCGTGGGATGTGTAGCGCTCACGGGTCATGAGCAGGGCATCCGGACGGTGGCCATGCTCTGACATCAGCACCATCAACCGTTTGGCGACGATGCTGGCAATGCGTTTGCCCAGGCCCAGATCCGTCATCAACTCGCTGCGCGTGCGGTTGCCGGTGAAGCGCAGCAGCTTGTCCCACAACGGTTGCGTCTCGGCGTTGACGGGGGGTAGTTGTTCAAGGCCCTCCGCGCGAATCGCCTGGGTCAACAGTTTTTCGCCGAGCCCTTCGGACTCGGTTTGGGCCAGGGTTTTGAGGTAGTGGCGGATCTTGGACCGCGCACGGCCCGTACGCACAAAGCCCAGCCACGCGGGGTTGGGTGTGGAGACCGGGGCGGTGATGATCTCGACCACGTCACCGTTTTTCAGTTCCGTGCGCAGCGGGACCTGCTCGTTGTTGATTTTTGCGGCCGTGGTGCGGTCACCCACGTTGCTGTGAATGGCGTAGGCGAAATCCACGACCGTGGCGCCGCGCGGCAAGGCCATGATCTGGCTTTTGGGCGTGAAGACGTAAACCGCATCAGGAAACAGGTCCACCTTGACGTGATCCCAGAACTCCGCCGCATCCCGCGTTTCGTTTTGGATGTCCAGCAAGGACTGTAGCCACTTGGTTCCCAGGCGCTCCGCGGCCGTGCCTTCTCCGTCCTGGGCCTTGTACAGCCAGTGTGCTGCGACGCCGGCCTCGGCAATCACATGCATCTCGTCGGTGCGCATCTGGAACTCGATGTTCACGCCCGAGGGGCCGACCAGCGTGGTGTGCAGCGACTGGTAGCCGTTGATCTTGGGGATGGCGATGTGGTCCTTGAACTTGCCCGGCACCGGCTTGTACATCTGGTGCAGCAGGCCCATGGCGGTGTAGCAGTCGGTCACCGTGGGCACGATGATGCGGAAGCCGTAGATGTCGGTGACCTGCGCGAAGGACAGG
>DATLGV010000731.1:0-8569 GCA_035540275.1 Acidovorax sp.
AGCGTGAGCAGGGTGGAGCTGACCAGCCCGCCAATGACCACAATGGCCAGTGGACGCTGGATTTCTGACCCGGGACCGGTGGCCAGCAGCAGGGGAATCAGCCCCAGCGCGGTGATGCTGGCGGTCATGAGCACGGGGCGCAGACGCCGCAAGGCGCCTTGGCGCACCACGTCATGCAGCGGCACGCCACGGGCGGCGAGCTGGTTGAAGCAAGTCACCAGCACCAGGCCGTTGAGCACGGCGATGCCCATCAGTGCAATGAAGCCTACCGACGCCGGGACCGATAGGTATTCACCCGAGAGCGCCAGTGCCACCACGCCGCCCACCAGGGCCAGCGGAATGTTCGCAAATACCAGCAGGGCCTGGCGCAGGCTGCCCAGCGTGGCAAACAACACCCCCACGATCAGCGCCAGGGCCACAGGCACCACCAGGCCCAGGCGCGCGGCGGCGCGCTGCTGGTTTTCGAACTGGCCGCCCCAGGTCAGGCGGTACCCTGCAGGCAGGGCCACCTTCTGGGCGACGGCCGCTTGCGCATCGGCCACAAAACCCACCAGGTCCCGTCCCCGCACATTGGCACGGACCACCGCCATGCGCGACGACTGCTCGCGTTCGATCTTGACCGGTCCGTCGGTCACCCGCAGCGTTGCCAGCTGGCTCAGGGCCACCGCCTCGCCACCCGGTGTGGGCAGGCGCAATTGAGCGAACTGCTGGGGCGAGAGGCGCAGGGCTTCGCTGCCACGCACCACCAGCGGCACGCGGCGCGCGTCCTGCATCACCACGCCCACCTTCTGCCCTTCCACCAGGGTGCGCAGATCATTCTGGATCTGCTCTCCCGTCATGCCCAGCCGGCCCGCAGCCTGGCGGTCGATATCGATGCGGTAGTACTGCACGCCCCCGTTCTGCGCGGTGATCACGTCCTCGCTGCCGGGCAGGGCTTGCAGGGTCTGCACGATCTCACTGGCCAGGCGCGCGAGCTCGTCCGCGTTGGGGCCAAAAATCTTTACCGCCAGATCGCCGCGCACACCCGACAGCATTTCAGAGGTGCGCATCTCGATGGGTTGCGTGAAGCTCAGGTTCACACCGGGAATGGCTTCGGCTGCCTGCCGGATGGCATCGGTCAGTTCCTCCTTGGTCTGAAAGCGCCATTGCGTGCGCGGTTGCAGCACCAGGAAGCTGTCGGTCTCATTCAGGCCCATGGGGTCCAGCCCCAGCTCGTCGGAGCCCACGCGCGCCACGATGCTTTTCACTTCGGGCACCGTCTCCAGGATGCGTCGCTGCAGGGCGAGGTCCGTGGCGGTGGACTGCTCCAGATGGATAGAGGGGAGCTTTTCGACCTGCATGATGATGTCGCCCTCATCCAGGGATGGCATGAAGGATTTGCCGATGAACGGAAACAGCGCCAGCGCGCCTGCCAGCGCCAGCAGCGACGCCGCCACGACCCAGCGTGCGTGTCGCAAGGCCCCATCCAGCAGCGGGGCGTAGCCAGCTTCGAGCTTGCGCACGAGCCAGGGCGTGCCGGGGTGGCCCGAGCGCAGAGCTACCGAGGCCAGCACCGGGATCACGGTGAGCGAAAGCACCAGGGAGGCGCTCAGCGCAAACACAATGGTCAGCGCCACGGGGCTGAACAGTTTGCCCTCCAGCCCCTGCAGCGTGAGCAGGGGAAGAAACACGATCATGATCACCACCACCCCCGCGCTCACGGGCGCAGCCACCTCCTGGGTTGCGCGGTACAGCGTGTGCAGGCGCGAGATGCCTGGCTCGGTCTGGCGCGCTTCCATGTTCTCCACCACCACCACAGCGGCATCCACCAGCATGCCGATGGCGATCGCCAGTCCGCCCAGTGACATCAGGTTGGCCGACAACCCCCACTGCTGCATCAGCACAAAGGTGGCCAGCGCGGACAAAGGCAGTATCAGCGCCACGACCAGCGCTGCGCGCAGGTTGCCCAGAAACAGCAGCAGCAACACCAGCACCAGCACGATCGCCTCGCCCAATGCCTTGGTCACCGTCGATACCGCACGCTCCACCAGGTCGCCCCGGTCGTAAAAAGGCACGATCTTCACGCCTGCTGGCAGGGTGGGCTCCAGCTCTGCGAGCTTGGCCTTGACGTCGCGCACCAGCTTTTGCGCGTTCGCGCCGCGCAGGCCGAGCACCAGGCCTTCCACTGCTTCTCCCTGGCCGTTCTGGGTGACGCTCCCATAGCGTGTCAGCGTGCCCATCTGCACCTTGGCCACATCGGCCACCCGCACGGCCTCCCCGTGGCGCTGCAGCACGGCAATGGCGCGTACGTCGTCCAGACTGTGGATACTGCCATCGCTGCGCACCAGCAGTGACTCTTCTTCGCTGGACAGGCGCCCCGCACCGTCATTGCGGTTGTTGGCGCCCAGGGCCTCCTGCAGCTGCTGCAGTGACACCTGGCGCGCGGCCAGTGCGGCCACGTCGGGTACGACCTCAAACGTCTGCACCACCCCTCCCAGGGTGTTGACATCCGCCACCCCGGGAATGCCGCGCAGGCGCGGACGGATCACGGTGTCCAGCAACTGGCGCCGCTCAGCCAGGCTCGCGCTGCCATCGACGGTGAACATGAACATCTCGCCCAGCGGCGTGGTGATCGGCGCCAGTCCCCCGGTCAGGCCCGCGGGCAGGTCGCCCAGGACCCCCGACAGGCGTTCGCTGACCTGCTGGCGCGCCCAGTAGATGTCGGTGCCATCCGTAAAATCGAGCGTGATGTCGGCAATGGCGTATTTGCTTTGCGAGCGCAGCATCACCTGGTTGGGAATGCCCAGCAGCTCCTGCTCGATGGGCGCCACGATGCGCGCCTCGACCTCGGCCGGGGTCATGCCAGGGGCCTTGAGAATGATCTTGACCTGGGTGGTCGATACGTCCGGGAAGGCGTCGATCGGCAGTTCGCGCAGCGCCAAGGCACCGGCTGCCAGCAGCGCCAGCGCCAGGATGCCCACCAGCAGCCGCTGTGACAGCGAGAAGGCAATCAGGCGTGACAGCATCATTGCGCTCCGCCACCCATGCCTTGCCAGGCGCCCTTGAGCGCAGCAAGCCCCTGCACGGCGACCATGTCGCCCGCCTTCAGTCCCGCGCGCACCGGCGTCTGGCCTGCGCCTTCGGTGCCCAGCGCCACGGGGGTGGGCACAAAGCCGCGCTCGGTCTGCACGAACACATAGGTGCGGCCTTCGTGGTGCACAACGGCCCGGGTGGGCACGGTCACGCCGCCCGGGGTGGTGCTGTCCGCGCGTGCCCCCACGGTGGCCTGCACGAATTGCTGAATGCGCAGGCAGTCCTCTGCCGTGGTCATGTGTGCCCGCAGCTGCACGGCCTGGTTCCCTGCGCTCACTTGAGGGGTGATGGCCACCAGGCGCGCAGTGGCCTTGCAGCCAGTCACGGTCAGCACATCGCCCAGGCGCAGGGATTGAGCCTGCTCGGGGCTCGCCTGCAGCGCAATCGCCCACGTGCCGCCACGCGCCATTTTGGCCACCGGCATGCCCACATCCAGGCGCTGGCCTGGCGTGGCGCTGATTTCCAGCACCGTGCCTGCCGTGCCAGCGCGCAGCGTCAGTCCGGCCTGCAGGGGATCGCCTTGGGCGCTGGCGCCAGCCATCTGCAGGGTCTGGCGGCGCTCGCGCACCGCCAGCTGGGCGAGTTCGTTCTGGGTGCGGCTTTCTTGCAGGCGCAGCCCGGCAATGATGCCCTCTGCATGCAGTGCTTCGTCGCGTTCGAGCTTGCTGGCAGTCAGCCGGGCCTGCGCCTGCGCCTGCAACAGCTCGCGCTGCCACACCAGCAGTTCGGGGCTGAGCAGGCGGGCCACCGACTCGCCCGCCTTGACACGCTGCCCAGCCACTACCAGCACCTGTTGCACCACACCCGCCACTGGGGTGCTGATCACTTCGGTGGACTGAGGCGGCAGCTCGACAGTGCCTTGAAGCACCAGGCCCGCCACTGCACCGCCACCGGCGTTGCCCACCGCCTGGGTGACCACGCCTGCGGCCTGGGTCTGTGCGGGTGTCCAGGCGATCAAAGGCGGTTTGGCGGCGGCGGTGCCCGTATCAAGCCCTGCAGCGATGGCCGGGGCTGCGCAGGTTGCCAGCAGCAGGCTGCAAACGGCGCTGAACAGCCTGCGCTGAAAGCCCGGGCGTGTCGGGCAGAGCCGGGGGGGGCATGTGGGGTGCTGGCGAGGCGCGCGAGGCAGCGTTCGGAGCGGTGTGCGAACCGGTGTGCGAAGAGGCAATGTGGGAGCAGTGGGGCGGGACATGGAGGTCAACCTTTTTTTCTCGCTGTTGCAGCGAGTCAGGGCTTACCCTAGCGTCCCAACCTGAAGCCCACATGAATCCGGAGGCGTTTGGCGGGCCACTATTGATTCGGCTTCCATCCAAAGGGAAGGAACCCGTTCACGCCCAGCTTGCCCAGGCGCAGTGCAAGGCGTCGACAAGCCCGGCGCCGAAGGTTGGTTCAGGTTCAAAGATGCCCACTCAATGGACGTCTACGCGCAGGTGCAGGCTGGCCTGCAGGCCATGGGCTTTGCCGGGCGGTGGCGACTGCAGACTGCACCGTCCCCCCTGGCGTTCAACGATGGTGGTCACGATGGACAGGCCCAGTCCGTAGCCCGGCCGGTGCACTGTGCGGGCCCCGGGCCCGGTGCGCGCGAGGTGCTGTCCCAGACCGTTGCGCTGGTGGCGTTGCTGCAGTTGTGCGATCTGCTCGCTGCGCAGGCCTGGCCCGCCATCGCGCACGCTGCAGGTGGCTGGCAGCGCCACCTCCAGCACGATGGGGCCCTCCGGTGCGTAGCGCACGGCGTTTTCGATGAGGTTGCGCAGGGCGATGGCCAGGGCATCAAAGTCGCCGCGCACCCACACGTCATCGTCTTCAGGCAGTACCAGCTGCAGCCGCTGCAGCAGCGCCGTGTCGGCCCAGAACTCCTGCGCCACGGCGGCGGCTACCTGTCCCAGGTTGACACGGTCTTGGGCCAGTCCAGCCCCCGATTCGGCGCGAGACAGCTGCAGCAGTTTTTCGCACCGGCGGCTCAGCCGGTCCAGCGACTGCAGGGCGTTCTGTATGTCAGCATGGGCTGCTCCGCCTGGTACATGGCACAGCGCGGTCTGCAGGTTCAGCCGCACGGCCGCCAGGGGCGTGCGCAGTTCGTGGGCGGCGTTGGCGGCCAGGGCGCGCTCGGTATCCAGCGCGTCCGACAGCCGGTGCAGCAGATGGTTGGCGCTGTCCACCATGGTTTGCAGTTCCACCGGCAGGCCCTGGCCTGGCAGGGGGGCCAGGTAGTGGCCATCGCGCTGCTGCAGCTCGGTCGCCAGCAGGCCGGCAGGTGCCAGCACGCGTTGCGTCACCGCGCGGATCAGCAGGCCCAGAAGCGGAAGGATCACCAGCAGCGGCACCAGCAGCCCCACCAGTGTTTCGGTGCGGGCTGCGCTGCGATGCGCCAGCGGGTCACCCACATGGATGAACATGGGCAAGGTGGGGTGGGCCAGCGTGTAGGTGCGCAGGGTGGGGGTGTTGAAGAATCCCGTCGTCAGCGGGATGGGCAGTGCGCTGAGCGGTGCATCGGCCGAGCGCAGCAGCAGCTCGTTGCGGTCGTTGACTACCTGGTACAGCAGCACGTCGTGCTTGGTGCCGCTGAGATTGCTGTGAGGCACCTCCAGCCGGTAGAGGGTGCCATCGCGCTCCGACGGGTGCTGGTGGTTGCGGGCGTCATGGGCCGCCAGGTCCAGAAGGCGTTCTGCGCTTTCGACCAGGCCCGCATCGAGCTGCTCGGTGAGCTCGTGCTGCATATACCAGCCCACCGCGGCACTGGTGGCCACCCACAGCATGGCAATCCAGGGTAGCAGTGCCCGCGTCAGCGCGCCAGACAGGCTGTGGGGGGCGGTCGCTTTGTCGCTCATGTGCTGGTGTTGAGCTTGTAGCCCAGACCGCGCAGTGTCTGGATATGGTCGCGACCGATTTTGCGCCGCAGGTTGCTGATGAATACCTCCAGCGTATTGCTGCTGGCATCGGCATCGAGCCCGTACAACGCATCCTGCAGGCTCTCGCGGGTGTGGATGCGATCGGGGCGCAATGCCATCACGCGCAAAAGCGCCCATTCCTTGGCGGTCAGTTCTACCGGCTTTCCATCCAGCAGCACCATCGTGCGGGCCAGGTCAATCGACAACGCGTTGAGTTGCAGCAGCGCACTGCCCGCACCGCTGCGGCGCCGTTCCACCGCGCGCAGGCGGGCCAGCAGTTCGTCGGGGTCGTAGGGCTTGACCAGGTAGTCGTCGGCACCGGCATCCAGCCCCCGGATGCGGTCGGTGATCTGATCGCGTGCGGTGAGCATGATCACCGGGCTGTCGGGCAGCATGCGGCGCAGCTGCGGCAGCAGCGTCAGCCCCTCGCCATCGGGCAATTGCCAGTCCAGCAGGACCGCAGCCCAGTGCGCAGCGGGCAGCATCGCGCGGGCTTTGGCCAGGCTGCCGGCACATTCGCAAACAAAATCGCGTGCGTTCAAGAACGCCATCAGGGCCTGGGCCAGGGGGGCGTCGTCTTCGATCAGCAGGATGCGCACAAGGTAACTCCAGGGGTGGGCAGCCAGGGCAAAAGGCGTGGTGCGTGCTCAGATGTTGCGCCGGGCACCTGAATGCAGGCTGAAGAGGCGGCTGCTTTGGGCGTGCCGCTACCGGCCGCGCAGAAAGAGCGCGTCCAGCTCCTTCATGCTCAACTGCCGCCAGGTCGGGCGACCGTGGTTGCACTGGTCCGACCGGTCGGTGGTTTCCATCTGGCGCAGCAGGGCGTTCATCTCGTCGATGGTGAGCTTGCGGTTGGCGCGCACGGCGCCGTGGCAGGCCATGGTGCCCAGGATTTCATTGCGGGCACGCTGCACCACGGTGGTGGCGTCGTGCGCGGCCAGTTCGGCCAGCACGCTGCGGGCCAGCTCCACCGGGTCACCTTGCGCCAGGGTGGTGGGCACGGCACGCACGGCCAGGGTCTTGGGGGAGAAGGGCACCACCTCCAGGCCCAGCATTGCCAGTACCTCGGCAGACTCTTCGGCCGTGGCGACTTCCTGCGGCGTGGCGGCGAAAGTGGCGGGGATCAGCAGCGGCTGGCTGGCGATGCGCGCGCCGCTGTCCACCTGGGCCTTCAGGCGTTCGTAGACGATGCGTTCGTGGGCGGCATGCATGTCCACCACCACCATCCCTTGGGCGTTCTCCGCGAGGATGTAGACGCCATGCAGCTGGGCCACGGCCCTGCCCAGCGGCCAGGCGGCTTCGTTGCCATCCCGGCCCGCAGGCCAGGCGGTGGATGCGTCGCTGCGCAGGGGGGCGCTGGTCAAGGCGGCGGCCTCGCCAGGCCCGGTGTATGCCGCACCGTCCCGTGGCGCAGCCGATGCGCTGGATGGGGGGAGGGCGGCCAGCGCATCGGCCTGGGCCGAGGGCGCCCACAGCCCGCCCACGGCAGCGCCAGGGGCGGGGCCGGCGGCAGGCACACTGCGCGGGCCCCACAGGGCCTGCAGGTCTTCCACGCGGTGGCCGCGTTCTTCAAAGGTGATCGCAGCCTGGGCATTCCATCCCGGCATGGGGGACATGGGGGGTGTCTGGGGTTTGAAAAGCTCCCCATCACTGGCTGCGGAGGGGTTGGGCGCCGCCGCGGCCGCTGCCAATGCGGCGGCGCGGGGCGCAGCCAGCGCGTTTTCCACCGCATGGCGCGCGGCCTGGTGCACCTCGCGGCTGTCGCGAAAGCGTACCTCGATCTTGGTGGGGTGCACATTCACGTCCACGCGCGCCGGGTCGATCTCGACGTACAGCGCGTAGATGGGCTGCTTGTGCCCGTGCAGCACGTCTTCGTAGGCGCTGCGGGCAGCGTGAGTGAGCACCTTGTCACGCACGAAGCGGCCGTTGACGTAACAATACTGGTGGTCGGGCCGCGAGCGCGCGGCGTCGGGCAGACCGGCGCGACCGGTGACGGTGACGGGCCCCACGCGGTGCTGCACGGCGACGGACTGGGTGACGAAGTCTTCGCCCAGCACGTCCGACAGGCGGCGGGCCAGCGCGTCCTGCGCGTCACTCTGCCCGGGCACGAAGGTGGCGCGCCACTGCTCCACCAGCTTGCCTTCGTGCCAGATGGCAAAGCCCACGTCGGGCCGCGCCAGCGCGTGGCGGCGCACAGACTCGATGCAGTGCGCCAGCTCGGTGGCATCGGTCTTCAAGAACTTGCGGCGCGCGGGGGTGGAGAAGAACAGTTCCTTCACCTCCACCGTGGTGCCGGTGCTGCGTGCAGCAGGGCGCAGCTCGCCGCTGCGGGCGTCCAGCAGGAAGGCGCTGGCCTGCGCGGCCGGGCGCGAGAGCAGGGCCATCTCCGACACCGAGGCGATGGCGGCCAATGCCTCGCCCCGAAAGCCCATGGTGGCCACGGTCTCCAGATCGTTCAGGTTGTTGATCTTGCTGGTGGCGTGGCGTCGCAGGGCCACGGGCAGCTCTTCTTGCGGAATGCCGCCGCCATCGTCTTCCACCGTGATCAGCCGCACCCCGCCTGCCGACAGGCGCACGGTGATTTGCGTGGCGCCCGCGTCCAGCGCGTT
>DATLGV010000732.1:0-5041 GCA_035540275.1 Acidovorax sp.
GAGCTGATTGCCCAGTCCAAGCTGTTTCAGCAGGCCCTGCGCAACATCGAGCAGGCCATGGAAAAAGGCAATGCCCAGGCGCTTGAAGACATGCTGACCCTGGCCAGCGAAACCCGTGCGCATTGGCGCATGGGCGCGAAGAGAAAATAACCCCCCGAGTCGCCTGCGGCGCCTTCCCCCAAGGGGGACGCACCCGGTGGCCTGGCAAAGCCAGTTCCACGGGTGCACTGGTGTTGGGGCGCGCCAGTTGTGCAGGCTGCTGGCTGCACTACCGCTCTTTGAGCCGCAATTGGACACAACACAACGATGTACAGCACCGCATTCCTCGATTTGCCCCCTTTGCAAGCCGCTGCAGGCGAAGTCCACCTGCCGGGCTCCAAGAGCATCTCCAACCGTGTGCTGCTGCTGGCCGCACTGAGCAACGGCACCACCACCGTGCACGACCTGCTGGCGTCCGACGATACGCGCGTGATGCTGGACGCGCTGCGCCAGATCGGGTGCGTGGTGGATGAGGCGGCCAGCACGGTGCGCATCACCGGCCTGGGTGGCCGCCTGCCCCAGTCGCCCGCCAAGCTGTTTCTGGGCAATGCGGGCACGGCCATGCGCCCGCTCACGGCAGCACTGGCGCTGCTGGGGGGCGAGTTCGAGCTGTCCGGCGTGCCGCGCATGCACGAGCGCCCCATTGGCGACCTGATTGATGCCCTGCGCCAGCTGGGCTGCCAGATCGACTATCTGGGCAACGACGGCTACCCACCGCTCAGGATTGCCCATGGCCAGGGCGTGCCTGCGCTGGCGGTGACAGAGCCCATCCGCGTGCGCGGCGATGTGTCCAGCCAGTTCCTCACCGCGCTGCTCATGGCGCTGCCGCTGGCGGCGGGCACGCAGGCCATCGTGATCGAGGTGGTGGGCGAGCTGATCTCCAAACCCTACATCGCCATCACCCTGCAACTGCTGGCACGCTTTGGCATCGTGGTCGAGCACCAGAACTGGCAGCGTTTCACCATCCCGGCAGGCAGCCGCTACCAGTCGCCCGGCAGCATCCATGTGGAGGCAGACGCCTCATCCGCTAGCTATTTCATAGCACTTGGCGCAATAGCATCGGGCACTAGCGACCAAAAAGGCATCAAAATTCTGGGTGTAGGCCTGGATTCGATCCAGGGCGACATCCGCTTTGTCGAGGCCGCACGCGCCATGGGCGCCGTGGTCACCGGCGGCCCCAACTGGCTGCAGATCGAACGCGGCGCCTGGCCCCTGAAGGCCATCGACCTGGACTGCAACCACATCCCCGACGCCGCCATGACGCTGGCGGTGATGGCGCTGTATGCCCAGGGCACCACCACGCTGACCAACATCGCCAGCTGGCGCGTGAAGGAAACCGACCGCATCGCCGCCATGGCCACCGAGCTGCGCAAGCTCGGCGCCACGGTCGAGGAAGGCGCGGACTACATCCGCGTGACGCCCCCGGCCCAGACCACCGACTGGAAGGCCGCCAGCATCCACACCTACGACGACCACCGCGTGGCGATGTGCTTCTCGCTGGCCGCCTTCAACCCTGCGCGTCTGCCGGTGCGCATCGAAGACCCCAAGTGCGTGGCCAAGACCTTTCCGGACTACTTCGAGGCCCTGTTCTCGGTCGCCCAGGTCGAGACCGCCCACATCCCGGTGATCTGCATCGACGGCCCCACCGCCTCGGGCAAGGGCACGGTGGCTGCGGCCGTGGCGCAACGGCTGGGCTACCGCTTTCTGGATTCCGGCGCGATGTACCGCATCACGGCCCTGGCCGCGCTGCGGGCGGGCCTGGCCATCGATGCGGACCACGAAGCCCGTATCGCCACCCTGGCGCAGAGCCTGCCCGTGCGCTTTGAGGGCGGCAAGGTGTGGCTGGGCAGCGACGACGTCACCGAGGCCATCCGCACCGAAGAAGCCGGCATGAACGCGTCCCGCGTGTCCGCCCTGCCCGCCGTGCGCACGGCACTGGTGGATTTGCAGCACAGCTTCCAGCGCCTGCCGGGGCTGGTGGCCGACGGCCGCGACATGGGCACCGTGATCTTCCCCGAGGCCCCCTTGAAGGTGTATCTCACGGCCAGCGCCGCCTGCCGCGCAGAGCGCCGTTATAAGCAGTTGATTTCTAAGGGTTTTTCGGCTAGTATCGAAGACCTTCGTGCGGATCTGGAAGCGCGCGACGCCCGGGACAGTTCCCGCAGCGTTGCGCCTCTCAAGCCCGCGCAGGACGCTCTGGTCATGGACAACTCCGATTTGACGATTGAACAAGCCGTCGAACAGGTGCTGGCCTGGTGGCAAGAGCGCCAGCGCTTCGCAGCCTCTGCGCAGCACTGACCCCGTGGAGCCCTCGGGCTCCAGGCAAGGCCGAAAGGCCGCGCCACAGGCCCACGCCGCCCCTCTCGCGCGCCAGCGCACAGGTGGTGTGGATCGTTAACCTAACCCGCGGCTCTGCCGCAAAAAACCACCGCAAGCAGCTATAAAAACAGTAGCAATGGTGCTACTGGAATCCTGTTTGTGGCAAGGAAACACATGTCCGAATCTTTTGCCGCCCTTTTTGAAGAATCCTTGCAGCGCACGGAAATGCGCCCAGGCGAAGTCATCACCGCTGAAGTCGTGCGCGTCGAGCACAACTTTGTGGTCGTGAACGCTGGCCTCAAGTCCGAAGCCTACGTGCCGCTGGAAGAGTTCAAGAACGACAAGGGCGAAGTCGAAGTCCAAGTGGGTGACTTCGTCTCGGTGGCCATTGGCTCCATCGAAAACGGCTACGGCGACACCATCCTGTCGCGCGACACCGCCAAGCGTCTGGCTTCCTGGATGAGCCTGGAAAAGGCCCTGGAATCCGGCGAATTCGTCACCGGCACCACGTCCGGCAAGGTCAAGGGCGGCCTGACCGTTCTGGTCAACGGCATCCGCGCATTCCTGCCCGGTTCGCTGATCGATACCCGTCCGATCAAGGATCTGACGCCGTACGAAAACAAGACCATGGAATTCAAGGTCATCAAGCTGGACCGCAAGCGCAACAACGTGGTGCTGAGCCGCCGCGCCGTGGTGGAAGCCTCCATGGGCGAAGAGCGCGCCAAGCTGATGGAAACCCTGAAGGAAGGCTCCATCGTGCAGGGCGTGGTCAAGAACATCACCGAATACGGTGCGTTCGTGGACCTGGGCGGCATCGACGGCCTGCTGCACATCACCGACATGGCATGGCGCCGCGTGCGTCACCCTTCCGAAGTGGTGACCGCTGGCCAGGAAATCACCGCCAAGATCCTGAAGTTCGACACCGAAAAGAATCGCGTGTCGCTGGGTCTGAAGCAAATGGGCGACGACCCATGGATGGGCGTGAACCGCCGCTACCCCCAAGGCACCCGCCTGTTCGGCAAGATCACGAACATTGCCGACTACGGCGCATTCGTGGAACTCGAACCCGGCATCGAAGGCCTGGTGCACGTGTCTGAAATGGACTGGACCAACAAGAACATCGCTCCCGCCAAGCTGGTTTCGCTGGGCGACGAAGTCGAAGTCATGGTTCTGGAAATCGACGAAGACAAGCGCCGCATCAGCCTGGGCATGAAGCAGTGCAAGGCCAACCCATGGCAAGAATTCGCACAGGACACGAAGCGCGGCGACCGCGTGAAGGGTCCGATCAAGTCGATCACCGACTTCGGCGTGTTCGTGGGCCTGGCTGCCGGCATCGACGGCCTGGTGCACCTGTCTGACCTGTCGTGGAACGAACCCGGCGAAGCCGCTGTTCGCAACTACAAGAAGGGCCAGGAAGTCGAAGCGATCGTGCTGGCCGTGGACGTGGACCGCGAACGCATCTCGCTGGGCATCAAGCAGCTCGACGGCGACCCATTCACGACCTTCGTGACCGTGAACGACAAGGGCCAGACGGTGACCGGCAAGGTCAAGACCGTGGACGCCCGTGGCGCTGAAATCGACCTCGGCGAAGACATCGTGGGCTACCTGCGCGCTTCGGAAATCTCCCGCGACCGCGTGGAAGATGCCCGCAACGTGCTGAAGGAAGGCGACGAAGTCACGGCCGTGGTGGTGAACGTGGATCGCAAGACCCGCAACATCCAGCTGTCGATCAAGCAGAAGGACATGGCTGACGAACAAGGCGCCATGGCCAACCTGAGCCAGCAATCTAGCCGCGAAAGCGCCGGCACGACCAGCCTGGGCGCCCTGCTGCGCGCCAAGCTGGACAACTCGGAAAAGTAAAGCGCTGACCCATCCAGGAGCCTCCGCGCGAATCGAGCCCAGCGAAGATTCTTGCAGAGGCCTCTTGGACGGTCAGACAGCGGGCGCCTCGGCGCCCGCTCTTTTTTCAGCCAAGACTGCCTCCTATGTCCCAAGATTCCATGACCCGCTCAGACCTCGTCGAAGAACTGGCCGCCCGCTTCAGCCAGCTCACCCACCGCGATGCCGAATATGCGGTCAAGACCATTCTGGATGCTGTGGGGGAGGCCCTGGTGCGTGGGCACCGCAGTGAGATCCGGGGCTTTGGCAGCTTCTCGGTCAATCACCGCCCTCCCCGCATGGGCCGCAATCCGCGCAGCGGCGAGGCAGTGGCCATCCCCGAAAAACGCGTTCCCCATTTCAAGCCGGGCAAGGCCCTGCGCGAAGCCGTGGACAAACGCACGGCCGAAATGGAAGAAAAGGCCCCGCCTGCCACAGGCACCCTGGGCAACTGATACCAAATTGATAGCAGCAAGCGCATGATTCACTAGCGCCTGCTGCCGGTTTGGCTTGTATTGGCCTCCGTGCAGCAATGCGCAGGCCTACTGCGCCAAGCTCTTAGAATCGCCCCACCACTGGGGAGACCGATGAAATACCTCCTGTGGCTGCTCAAGGCAGCCATTTTTTTTACGCTCTTCGCCTTCGCGCTGAACAACCAGCAGGACGCGACCGTGCATTTCTTCTTTGGCACCCAGTGGCGCGCGCCCTTGGTGCTGGTGGTGCTGACCGCTTTTGCGGCAGGGCTGGTCGTGGGGGCCCTGGGCATGGTGCCGCGCTGGTGGCGGCACCGCACCGCTGCACGCCG
>DATLGV010000733.1:0-4949 GCA_035540275.1 Acidovorax sp.
CAGGCCTCGCGGTAGCGCCGTCCGGTTTCGGTGCTGGGCAGGCCGTCGCTGCCAGCGGTTTCTTCAAAGGCGGCATAGGCATCGGCGCTGAGCACCTCGGCCCACTTGTAGCTGTAGTACCCGGCCGCGTAGCCGCCCGCAAAGATGTGGCTGAACGTGTGGGCTGTGCGGCTGAAGGGGGGCGGTTGCAGCACGGCCACTTCCTGGCGCACCTGGTTCAGCAGCGGCATGAAGTCCTGTGCCGGGTCGTGCTCGGTGTGCAGCAGCATGTCGAACAACGCGAACTCGATCTGGCGCAGGGTCTGCATGCCGCTCTGGAAGTTCTTGGCCGCGATCATCTTGTCGAACAGCGTGCGCGGCAGCGGCTCGCCGGTGTCCACATGGGCGGTCATGTGCCTGAGCACATCCCATTCCCAGCAGAAGTTTTCCATGAACTGGCTGGGCAACTCCACGGCGTCCCATTCCACGCCGCCGATGCCGGAAACATCTCGTTCGTTCACCTGAGTGAGCATGTGATGCAGTCCATGACCAAACTCGTGGAACAGTGTGATCACGTCGTCGTGCGTCAACAGGGGCGGCTTGCCGTCCACGCCGTCCGCAAAGTTGCAGACCAGGTGGGCAACGGGCGTTTGCAAAGCGCCCGTGTCGGGGCGCTTCCAGCGGGTGCGCACGTCGTCCATCCAGGCGCCGCCCCGCTTGCCGGTGCGGGCGGGCTGGTCGAGGTAGAACTGGCCGACCAACTGCGTGCCCTTGTGGGCACCCTCCGGGTGTGTGCGCTCGATGCGATAGAACTCCACGGCCGGGTGCCACACGGGCGCCGAGTCGCGGCGGATGGACACTTCAAACAGTGTTTCGATGATCTTGAACAGGCCTGCCAGCACCTTGGGGGCCGTGAAGTACGCCTTGAGCTCCTGCTCGCTGAAAGCGTAGCGGGCTTCCTTGAGCTTTTCAGCGATATAAGGCCAGTCCCAGGGCTGCGGGTCGGACAGGCCCAGGTGTTCTGCTGCAAAAGCGCGCAGATCGGCCACGTCCTTCTCAGCATAAGGTCGGGCGCGGCGGGAGAGGTCGCGCAAGAACTGAATCACCTCGGCAGGTGACTGGGCCATCTTGGGCACCACGGAAACTTCGCCAAAATTGGCATAGCCCAGCAACTGGGCCTCTTCGCGGCGCAGGGCCAGGATTTCGCCAATCAGTGCGGTGTTGTCGAATTTCAGGCCGTCGCCCTCGGCCTGGTCTGACGCGCGGGTGGCATAGGCGCGGTAGAGCGTGGCGCGCAGGTCGCTGCGGGTGGCAAACTGCATCACCGGCAGGTAGCAGGGCATCTTGAGCGTGAGCTTGTAGCCTGGTTTGCCTTCTGCCTGGGCAGCAGCCAAGGCCGCTTGCTGCACATCGGCGGGCACGCCGTCCAGCTCTTCGGCGCAGGCGTAGTAGGCAAAGGCATCGGTAGCATCCAGCGCGTTTTCACTGAATTTCTGGCTCAGCTCGGCCTGGCGTTCCTGGATCTGGGCAAACCGCTCTTTGGCTGCGCCAGTCAGTTCGGCGCCGCTGAGCACGAAATTGCGCACGGCATTGAGGTGCGCCTGGCGCTGCTCGGGCGTGAGCGTGGCGGGGTCGATGGCCTTGTATTTTGCGTACAGGCGTTCATCAGCGCCCAGGCGGGTCCAGAACTCGGTGACGCGGGGCAGGGCGGCGTTGTAGGCTGCGCGCAGTTCAGGGGTGTCCGCCACGCTGTTGAGGTGGCTGACGGCCCCCCAGGCGCGCCCGAGCTGTTCGGTGGCCACGTCCAGCACCTTGGCGATGGCGTCCCAGCGGGCAGGAAAGTCGGGCGCCGTGACGGTCTCCAGGGCCTGGTTGGCACGCTCCAGCAACACATCGACCGCAGGGGCGACGTCCTGCGGGGTGATGCGGTCAAAGGCGGGGAGGTCGGAGAAGTCGAGGAGGGCGTTGCTCATGCAGGGTTAGATGGCGCCGGTCGGCGCAGGTTCAAGTTGCAAAGCGGCTGGCGTCTTCCCCGGGCGCGGTCAGCGCGGGGCGGTCCGCTCGGCGGCTTCGATGGTGTTCACCAGCAGCATGGTAATGGTCATGGGCCCCACCCCGCCAGGGACGGGGGTGATCCAGCCCGCCACTTCCTTGACGCCGTCAAAGTCCACGTCGCCGCAGAGCTTGCCTTCGTCATTGCGGTTCATGCCCACGTCGATCACCACGGCACCGGGTTTGACCATGTCGGCAGTCAGCACATTGCGCTTGCCCACGGCGGCCACGATCACGTCGGCCTGGAGCGTTTGCGCCTTCAGGTCCTGCGTGGCGCTGTGGCAGATGGTGACGGTGGCGTTCTGCCCCAGCAGCATCAGTGCCATGGGCTTGCCCACGATGTTGCTGCGGCCGATGACGACTGCGTGCTTGCCCTTGAGGCTGTAGCCGATGCTCTCCAGCATCTTCATGCAGCCGTACGGGGTGCACGGCCAGAAGCCGGGCATGCCGGTCATGAGCGCGCCCGCACTGGCGATGTGGAAGCCATCCACGTCCTTGGCGGGGGAGATGGCTTCGATCACCTTTTGCGCATCAATGTGCTTGGGCAGGGGCAACTGCACCAGGATGCCGTGGATGGCCGGGTCGTTGTTGAGCGCTTCCACGCGGGCCAGCAGCGCGGCTTCGGTCATGTCGGCATCGTACTTTTCGAGCACCGAATGCAGGCCGCTGTCTTCGCAGGCCTTGACCTTGTTGCGCACATAGACCTGGCTGGCCGGGTTGTCGCCTACCAGCACGACGGCCAGCCCGGGCGTCACGCCTCGGGTTTTCAGTGCGGCAGCGCGTTGCGCCACCTCGCTGCGAAGTTGGCGGGAAAGGGCGTTGCCGTCAATGAGTTGGGCTGTCATGTCAGAAATACGAGTCAAAATGGCCGTTAGCGCCAGTGCAATAAGCGCTGATAGCTATCAAAATGGGAGCGATCAACCTTTGGGGGCGTTCTGGCCCAGGGCGATCTTGAGCAGGTCGGCCACGGTGTTGGCGTTGAGCTTTTCCATGATGTTGGCGCGGTGCGCCTCCACGGTCTTGATGCTGATGCCCAGGTCGTCGGCAATCTGCTTGTTCAGGCGGCCGGCCACGATGCGTTCGAGCACCTGGGCTTCGCGGCTGGTGAGCTTGGAGAGGAGGGCGTCGCGGCTGGCGGCCTGCTGGTAGCCTGCAAAGCTCTCGCGGGCGTGGTCCAGCATGCGCTCGACCAGGCCCACCAGTTCTTCTTCGTCAAAAGGCTTCTGGATGAAGTCGAGTGCGCCCTTCTTCATGGTGTTCACGGCCATGGGCACGTCGCCGTGGCCGGTGATGAACACGATGGGCAGCGGGGATTTGCGCTCGATCAAGCGGTCTTGCAGCTCCAGGCCCGTCATGCCGCCCATGCGGATGTCCACGATCAGGCAGGCGACTTCACGGGGGTCGTAGCGTGAGAGAAAGGTCTCGGCCGAATCAAAGCAACGCACCCGATAGTCCTTGCCTTCCAGCAGCCACTGCAGGGAATCGCGAACTGCTTCGTCGTCGTCCACAACGTAAACAGTGCCTTTTTTCGGGATCAAGCTCATGCAACAGTCCTTGGGTTTTGTTCGTTTGCTACTGAATTTGTAGTGGCATCAGCAGGCTTGGCGAGCGGCAGCCAGAAGGAGAACCTGCAGCCTGTGACCTCCGGGCCATTGTAGAGGTTCTCCGCCTGCATCCGGCCCTGGTGGGACTCGACGATGCTGCGGCACAGGTTCAGGCCCATGCCCATGCCTTCCTGCTTGGTGGAGAAGAAGGCTTCGAACAGGCGCTCCAGCACTTCGGGCGCCAGTCCCTTGCCGGTGTCCTGCACCGAGAACTCCACCACCTGGCGGTCATCGATCTGCTTGGGCACCACGCGCAGCTCCACGCTGCGGTTGGCTGCGGGGCGGTCGGCATGCTGGATGGCTTCGGCGCCGTTCTTCATCAGGTTGACGAGCACCTGCTCGATCAGGATGGTGTCGGCCATCACCTGGGGCAAGCGCGCGGCCACATAGTGCGTCAGGCGCACGTTGTGGCGGCGCAGTTCGATGTCGGCCAGCTCCACGGCTTCGTTCACCATGGAATGCACATCGGCCAGCGTGCGGTTGGGCTCGCTCTTTTTCACAAACGACCGGATGCGCTGGATGATCTGGCCCGCGCGCTGCGCCTGGTGCGCTGTCTTTTGCAGGGCCGTGAGCAGGGCCTCCTCGGTGAGCTGGCCGCTCTGGATGCGCGAAACCATGCCGCTGCAGTAGTTGTTGATGGCCGTGAGCGGCTGGTTGAGTTCGTGCGCCACGCTCGAGGCCATCTCGCCCATGGTGATGAGGCGGCTGACCGACTGTGCGCGCTCGGCCTGCCGCTGGGCCTGCTCTTCGGCCAGGCGGCGGGGGGTGATGTCGGTGGCGATCACCATCTGGGCCAGGCGGCCGTCCACCCAGTTCAGGTAGCGCGAGCGCACTTCCAGCCACTTGCCCAGCTCGGGCACGAAGATCTCGGCATTGCCGCTGGTGACCGAGTCGAGCTGGGTCGTCGGCAATCCGGCGAGCGAGTCGACGTCGTCCAGCGCTTCTTCCGGGCGCGCGTACTGCGGCGTGCCGGCCTGGGCCACCATCTGCAGGTGGCCCATCGTGTGCGTGCCGAACCACTGGCGATACAGCTTGTTCGCGAACAGCAGTTCCTCGCTGCCCAGGGGCGCCACCGAGACCGAGGCATCGAGCGCCTCGAGCACCGTCGTGAAGCGCTCGTGCGAAGCCTGCAGCTGCTCGCGGATTCGGTTCGGCTCGGTGATGTCGGTCATCGACGTCATCCAGCCGGTCTGGTGCCCCTTGGGGTCGACCAGCGGCGAGACGTACATGCGCGCGTCGAACAGCGTGCCGTCCTTGCGCTTGACCCGCACCTGGAAGCCGCCCGGCGTGGTGCGGCCGTTGAGTTCGTCGTCC
>DATLGV010000734.1:0-3063 GCA_035540275.1 Acidovorax sp.
ACATCGCAGCTCGCTTCAAGTGGTAGCCCTGCCCCGTGTCGCAGCCCAACCCCCCCAGCACCTCGCCCTGCGCAGCCGTCTCCACGCCTTCGGCAATGGTTTCCAGCCCCAGGCTCTGGGCCAGGCCAATGATGGCGCGCACGATGTGGGGTGCACTGGGGTCGTCTCCCAGGTGGCGCACAAACGATTGGTCGATCTTGAGCTTGTGCACCTTGAGACGCTGGATATAGCTGAACGATGAATACCCCGTGCCAAAGTCGTCGATGGACAACTGCACCCCCAGGTCATAGAGCTGCTGCACGATGGCAATCACCTGCTCTGGCGCATCCATGGCGATGCTCTCGGTCAGCTCCAGCTCCAGCATCTGCGGCGGCACCCCGCTGTCGGCCAGCGCCTGGCGCACCGTATCCACCAGGCCCGGGTGGCGAAACTGCACCATCGACAGGTTCACCGCCACCACCAGCCCGGTGTGGCCGGCATCGCGCCAGCGCCGGGCCTGGGCCAGCGCGGTACGCAGCACCCATTCGCCCACGCCAAGAATCTGGCCGCTGCTTTCGGCCACCGGTATGAACTCGGCCGGACTGACGGCGCCCAGGTCCGGGTGGGTCCAGCGCAGCAAGGCCTCCACCCCGACCAGCTGGCGGTCCCGCAGCCGGATTTGTGGCTGGTAATGCAGCGTCATCTGTCCCAGCACCAGGGCGCTGCGCAGGGCGTTCTCGATCTGCAGCACCCGCAGCGACCGCGCCTGCATGTCTGCCGAGAAAAACCGGTACGTGTCGCGTCCGGATTCCTTGGCGCGGAACATGGCTGCGTCGGCGCGCTGCGCCAGGGTGTCAAAGTCACCGCCGTCCTCGGGGTACATCGCAATCCCGATCGACGACGTCACCACCAGCTCATGGTGCTCCAGCCTGCAGATGCGGCGCACCTGCGCCTGCAGCTTGTCGGCCACGTGGGCTGCCTGCTGGGCATCGGTCAGGGGCAGCACGATGACGAACTCGTCCCCGCCCTGCCGGGACACCGTGTCTTCGTCGCGCACCACCGACTGCAGGCGGCGGGCCATCTCGATCAGCAGCCCGTCGCCCACCTGGTGACCCAGGGAGTCGTTCACGTTCTTGAAGTGGTCCAGGTCCAGGTACAACAGGGCCAGTTGATGGCCGCTGCGCTGGGTCAGCGCCATTGCCTGGCTGAACCGGGACGCGAACATCGTGCGGTTGGGCAGGCCGGTCAGCGCATCAAAGTTGATCAGTTTGCGGATGCGCTCCTCATCGCGCCGGCGTTCGGTCACATCTTCCTGCACGGCCAGGTAATGGGTGATGCGCCCCTGCTCGTCATGCAGCGGGGAGATGATGGCGGACTCATGGTACTCGGCGCCATCCTTGCGGCGGTTCACGAATTCGCCGCGCCATGGCCGGCCTGAGTCCAGGTGCTGCCACAGGTCGGCATAGACACTGGCGGGCGTGGCACCTGCGCTCAGCATGCGCGGATTGCGGCCGATGACTTCCTCGGGGCTGTAGCCCGTCGTGGCGGTGAATGCGGGGTTCACGTATTCGATGTTCCCGTCGGCGCCTGCAATGAAGATGGAATTGGGCGCCTGCTCCACGGCGTGGCGCAGCTTGCGCAAGGTATCCAGTGTCTGGACACGCTGCGTGATGTCCCGGGACAGCATCACAAAGTGATCCTCTGCCTGATCGTCCATCACCTTGCGCGCCACCGAAAGCTCAAACCAATGCTGGCCGTCGGGCAGGACCAGCGCATACTGGAAATCGCGGGCCAGGCCATGCGCGTTCGCCGCATCGATCGCCGCCTGCACCACCGCTGCGGCCGCAGGCGGCAGGATGTCGTGGATCGACCGCCCAATGACCTCACTGGTCGGCATCAGCAGCAACTCAGGCTGGCGCGTGTGGATCTGCACATAGCGGCCATCGCGCGTGACCTCGAACATCAGGTCCGGCACGGCATCCAGCACGGCACGCATGGCCTTGTCCGACTGCTTGAGCACCCGGTAAGGCGCCTCGATGGTGCCCACGAAGATGGCCCGGTAGAGGTAGTAATACCCCGCCACCTTGTACACATGGCCCAGCAGGTTGAAGGGGTCCGTCGCGATGACGTAGAACGTGAAAAAGACCTCGCTCAGTGCCATCACCCACACTGCGGCAAACAGCCTGGCCACGTCAAAGGCGGCGCGCTCGCGCGCCCGGCGCAGCAGCAGCACCAGCGATGCCCCATACAAGGCAACCACACCGTATTCCGAAGCGATCTTGAACCGCGTCAGCCCCTGCGCATCGTAGGTCTGGGGGTACCACTGCGGAAACCAGAACACCACCACATGGATGGCCGCCACCCCAGCCAACACCAGCGCCAGCAGCACCAGCCGGCCGGGGCTGGGAGCGGCCGCATCGCCCGGCACACCCCAGTGCAGCGCTACAGCGCCCAAAAGCGTCAGCGCACCCAGGTAGCGCGCGGGCAGCCAGAAATTGATGCCCTTGGCCACCGAATTGGGCGTGATGTAGTCGGGCATGCCGGCAAACGACAGCATGTGCGAAAAGTCCAGAACCGCAACCCCCAGAAAGCCACAGGCCAGAATGAGAACATTGCGTTGGGGGTTGAGGCTGTGCGCCTTCCACCCCACGGCAAACACCAGCGCCGACACGGCTATCGACAGCGTCTCCAGCACCAGGTGCAACGTGAGGTAATGCCCCACCCGCTGCGGACTGGCCACCGAAAAATAGGCCCAGGCAACCAACAGCCCACCGGTCAGCAGGTAAAGCACTGGTGCCACAGCGTTGAAGCTCGCCAGGTGCTGGGGATGGATCTGCTGCCGAAAAAATTTCATGGGCGCCTGATGGATCTTTGAGAGCCGCGGGGGCGGTAGGGCGGTGCGGTCATGTACCAACGATTCTTGCACAGGCCTCACGCCTTGCAAGAACCTGTTGACAGCACCACCCGCCCCCCAGGAGCTATCGCGGCTCCCGCGGGGCTTTCATGCCCTGCGGGCGAATGGGGCGAATGGGGCCAACGAGGCTCATGGGGCCCTCCAGGCCCTGCATGAAAAAACCGCTGCAG
>DATLGV010000735.1:0-3068 GCA_035540275.1 Acidovorax sp.
GATGTAGAGCGTGGCCACGCCCGCCGCGTGGGCCTTGGCGCGCCACTCGGCATCGTGCAGCGCAAACACCTGCACGCCGCTGCCGCAGTAGCCTTCGACGCCGTGGCAGGCGCTGCTCACGATGAGCAGTTTTTTCGCATCCGCCGGGCCGTCGCGCACCACGTCCATGGCCAGGTCTTCGCCGTCCCGGCCCTTGAGCGGGTGGGCGTGCGATTCGATGGGCAGGCCGGCGGCTGCGGCGGCCTCCAGAAACTTTGTGCGCGCCTCGGCGTAGCTGGGCGAGAAGGCTTCGACGATTCCGATCATGGGCGGGGCTTTCAGGAGTCAGTGGGGAGACAAAAAAGAAAACCCGGGCACGCACGCCGCGTGCGCCCGGGTGGAGGGGGATCAGCGGGATATCACGCCGCTTTGGCAGGCCGGGCCAGCCATTCCTCGGTCAGCTTCACCCAGTAGGTGGCACCCAGCGGGATCAGGTCATCGTTGAAGTCGTAGCTGGGGTTGTGCAGCATGCAGGGGCCGCCGCCGTGGCCCATCTCGCGGTGGGCGCCGTCGCCGTTGGCAATGAAGCAGTACGCACCGGGCTTGGCCTGCAGCATGTAGGCAAAGTCTTCGGCGCCCATGGTGGGCTCCTGCACCACCACACGCTCCTCGCCCACGATGCCGACCATGACCTTGCGGGCAAATTCGGCCTCGGCGGGAGAGTTGACGGTGGGCGGGTAGTTGCGCACGAACTCGAACTCGCAGACCGCGTCATGCGCGGCGCAGTGGTGCTCGGCCACCTGGCGCATGCGCTTTTCGATCAGGTCCAACACCTCCACGGTGAAGGTGCGCACCGTGCCCTGCAGCTCGACGCTGTCGGGCACCACGTTGGTGGCCTCGCCCGCATGGATCATGGTGACCGAGATCACGCCCGCGTCCACCGGCTTCTTGTTGCGGCTGATGATGGTCTGGAAGGCCTGCACCATGCCGCAGGCAATCGGCACCGGGTCGATGCCGGTGTGCGGCAGCGCCGCATGGCCGCCCTTGCCACGGAGGGTGATCTTGAACTCGCTGGTCGACGCCATCACCGGGCCGGGGCTCACGGCAAAGGTGCCCACGGGCATGCCAGGCCAGTTGTGCATGCCGTACACAGCCTCCATGGGGAACTGCTCGAACAGGCCGTCCTCGATCATCACGCGGGCACCGCCGCCGCCCTCTTCGGCCGGCTGGAAGATCAGGTACACGGTGCCGTCAAAGTTGCGGTGCTTGGCAAAGTGCTGCGCGGCCGCCAGCAGCATGGCCACGTGGCCGTCGTGGCCGCAGGCGTGCATCTTGCCCTGGTGTTTGCTGGCGTGGGCGAAGGTGTTGAACTCCTGCATGGGCAGGGCGTCCATGTCGGCGCGCAGGCCGATGGCGCGGCCATTGGCGCCCCCATCGCGCCCCTTGACGATGCCCACCACGCCCGTCTTGCCCAGGCCCCGGTGGATGGGAATGCCCCACTCGGTGAGCTTTTGCGCCACCACGTCGGCGGTGCGCACCTCTTCGAAGCACAGCTCAGGGTGGGCGTGAATGTCCCGGCGCACCGCTGCAATACTGGCCGCCTGGGTGACGATGGAGTCAATAACGTTCATGATATGTGTCCTTACGATCTCACAGTCTAGCCCGCTGGCCGTCCCTTGCGCCACTCCGGGTTTATTTGCACTGCAACATGACACTCTCCCCCCACGCCCTTGAACTTGCGCAAACCCTGGTGCGCATGAACACCGTCAGCCACCACTCCAACCTGGAGCTGATCCATTTCATCCGCGACCACCTGGCCAGGCTGGGCGTGAAAAGCCGCCTGACCTTCAACGAGGACAAGACCAAGGCCAACCTGTTCGCCACGCTGGGCGAGGGCAAGCCGGCGGGCATCATCCTCTCGGGCCACACCGACACGGTGCCTTGGGACGGGCAGGACTGGACCATGGACCCACTGAGCGCACTGGTGCAGGACGGCAAGCTCTACGGGCGCGGCAGCGCCGACATGAAGGCCTTCATCGGCGTGGCCGTGTCGCAGGCCGAGCAGTTCCTGAACAGCGATGCGCCGTTTGCCCTCCACTACGCGTTCAGCTACGAGGAGGAGATTGGCTGCTTTGGCGTGAAGGAACTCATCGCCGACCTGCGCGATGCCAACATCCAGCCCCTGGCCTGCATCGTGGGCGAGCCCACCAGCATGATCCCTGCCATCGCGCACAAGGGCGTGTACCGCTACAAGTGCTGCGTGCGCGGCAAGGAGGCGCATTCATCGCTCACGCCCCATTCGGTCAACGCCATCGAGATGGCCGCCCGCGTGGTGGGCCGGGTGCGCGACATGGCGGAAGACTTTGAAAAGAACGAGCCCCGCTTCGAGGGGTTTGACGTGCCGTTCTCGACCAGCAGCGTGGGCCAGTTCCACGGCGGCATTGCCGACAACGTAGTGCCGCGCGACGCCGAGTTCCGCTACGAGTTCCGCGACCTGCCCACGGCCAACGCCGCGCAGATGCAGTCCGAGGTGGTGGCCTACGCCAAATCGCTGGAGCCCGCCATGAAGAAAGTGGCGCCCGCAGCGGGCTTCGAGTTCGAGACCATCTGCGAGATCCCGAGCTTTCTGGGCAGCAAGGACGACCCGGTGACGCGCCTGGCGCAGGCGCTGTCGGGCGAAACAAGCACCACGCTGGTGGCCTTTGGCACCGAAGCGGGCCTGTTCAAGAACGCGGGCATCTCCACCGTGGTGTGCGGCCCCGGCAGCATCCAGCAGGCCCACCAGCCCGACGAATACGTGAGCCTGGAGCAGCTCGCACGCTGCGAGGCGTTCATGCAGGGCCTGGCGCACACGCGCACGCTGGGCTGAGCGCTTCGGAGCGGCGGGGGCCAGCGCGCCCCCTCCAGAATGGGGTCAGGTCCTGACCCGGCCATCCCCGGTCAGCATCGACATCTCGACGAACTTCGACGCCGCGTGGCTGGTGGCGCTGAACGACACCGGAAAGCCCGAAATCACCTGGTTGCCGATGGACTCGGTGCCGGTGATGAAGCTCTCGCGGGTGATCTTGCCGCTGGCCTGTGCCTGGCGC
>DATLGV010000736.1:0-3161 GCA_035540275.1 Acidovorax sp.
GCACCGGCATCAGCCCATGCCGGTCGGCCATGCGCCCTGTCCAGATGCCGCCAATCCCCAGGCACACCATCATCAGCGTGTAGGGCAGCGACGCATCCGCGCGGCCCACGCCAAACTCGGCCTGCACGGCGGGCAGCACCACCGACACCACATACATGCTGCTGTTGCCCAGCACCACCAGGCCCAGCGTGGTCAGCAGGCGCCCCGCGGCCTGGCGAGAGTCGATGAGGGAGGCGGGGGCGGCTGCGCCAGCGGTGGCGGTTGTGGCTGGGAAGTGGCGGAGCATTGACGCAATTTACCCGAACCAGTGTCCGGCCTGGGCACGGCACGAGCTTCTGCAGACGGGCACCGTTCTGCGCCGTCCCCACGGGTTGCCGGCCAACCGCCGGGTCTGGAAACGGCAGAATGCGCCGGTCCTCACACCCGCACCGACGCCCCCGTCGCATAAAACTGCCCACCCGCCACGTAGTGCAGCGTGCGCAGGTCATCCGGCGCGGTGTCGAACTCCCAGTGCCCGTTGCGGAACACACGGTCGTCGGCCCAGGCGGCCACCACTTCGCCGATGAAAAGGTCGTAGGCCTGCTGGTTGTGCGGCTCGGGGACCACGCGGCACAGCAGCCAGGCGGCGCAGCCTTGCACCAGCGGGGGCGCGCTATCCGCGGGGTGGCCGGGCGCTTCAAACAAGGGCACGCCATGGCGCTGCAACTTGTCGGGCACGGTCTTGGCGCTGTCGGTGCCCAGCGCCACGGTGAGCGCGGCCAGGGGCACGGTGGGCAGCTGCAGCGCAAACCATCCGCTGGCCTCCACCAGTTCGCGCGTGCGCGTGGCCTTGTCGAGCACCACCGTGACCTTGGGCGGCGCAAAGTCCAGCGCGCAGGCCCACGACGCCGCCATGACGTTGTGCTGGCCCGCGTGGGCGGCCGACACCAGCACGACGGGGCCGTGGTTGAGCAGGCGGTAGGCCTTGTCGAGCGGGACGGGTGCGATGTGCGGTGTGTTGGCGCTCATGATTCGATAGCTGTTGGCGCTTTGTAGATAAGCGATAGAGGGCATTTTTACCGTAAAACCAACCCGTGGGCAGGCCAGAGCGCGGGGCCGGGCGGTGTCGCCAGCGTGCGTGGCCGGGCGCGTCGGGCCGGTAACATTCTCGGACCCACAAACCCAACGCCCCTGTCCGAAATGTTCGGGGGGCCCTACGGAGACAAGAAGCCATGTTCAGTCATGTGATGGTCGGTGTGAACGACCTGGAGCGGTCCAAGAAGTTTTATGACGCGCTGCTGGGCACGCTGGGTGTGCCGCCCGGGGTGGCCAACAAGAACCGCTACTTTTACCGCGGCCCCACCGGTACCTTTGGCATCACCACGCCCATCAACGGCGAGCCTGCCACCTTTGCCAACGGCGGCACCATCGGCTTTGCCATGCAGTCGCCCGAGCAGACCGACGCCTTTCACGCGGCGGGTGTGGCGAATGGGGGCATCACCTGCGAAGACCCCCCCGGCTGGCGCGAAGGCCCCGGCGGCAAGCTGTACCTGGCGTACCTGCGCGACCCGGACGGCAACAAGATCTGTGCGCTGCACCGCCCGGCCAGGGCGTAGTCAAGGGGCGGGGTAGCCCGTGCTGCCCCTGTGGCGCTGCAGCCAGCGCGCGGCGCCCCGTGCGCCGTGGCACGCTGCGGCGGCCGTGACGGCAGTGGCCGCCAGCATCGCCACGGTGTGCACGCCCAGCGCGGCCAGTGCCAGCAGCAAGGGGGTGGAGGGCGCACCCGCACCTGCCGCACCCTGGTCCAGGCACAGCGGTGCCAGCGCGGGCACCAGCGCCAGCCCCGCGCCGTGCGCGGTGGCCACCCCCAGCGACCACAGCGCCATGCCCACCGGCCCTGCGGGCTTGCGCAGACGATGCAGAGCCCGGCCCGGCCGGTGCGCGACAGCCAGGGCCAGCACCACCCCTCCACACAACCCGACCGCCACGGCACCCAGCGCAGGCCGGGACGGCGACAGGCCCCACACCACCGCAGCAGCCGTCAGTGCCACCGAGGCCAGGTGCCCTGCGGCCATGGGCAGCAGCGCGCGCAGCGGTACGCTGCGGTCGTTGGCGTGCAGGCTCCAGGCGGTGGCCAGCCCCCAGCCCGTGAGGGGGTTGAGCCCGTGCAGTGCGCCCATGGCGGCGATGACGAGCCAGGGCCAGAGCGTGGTGTCCATGGTCGTGGTCGTAGTCGTGTGTTGCTCAGCCCCGCGCGGAGCAGCACCCACCCGGCGCGGGGTGGGACGGCGTGGCCTGAGGTGCCTGCGCCGTGGATGAAGCGGGAGTGCCGGCCGCTGCCTGGGCGGGCGCATACCGGTCGTGGTGGCGCACCCAGTCCATGGGGTAGGCGGGGTTGGTCTCGTGGCGACCTCGGGGCGTGAGGTCCAGCAGCTGGTAGGTGCCCATCATGGCCTCCACACCGCGCCCGAAGGTGGAATAGGCGTGGAACACCTCGCCCGCATCGCTGCGCACAAACACGCTGATGCCCGGCGCCTCCTCGGCAGGGAAGGGCCGCATGCCGTAGTTGTAGAACACCTCGCCATTGCCGCGTGCGCGCTGCTCGGGCGTGAAGCTCACGGCAAAGTCGTGGTTGAAGTCGCTGCCGTGCGATGACGCCCAGCGGAACTGCCAGCCCATGCGCTGGCGAAAGCGCTCGATCTCGGCCAGCGGCGCGCGCGACACGGCGAGCACCGATACGTCACGGTGTTGCAGGTGCAGCTCCATGCCGCCAATGTGGTCGGCCATGAACGAGCAGCTGGGGCAGCCCTGCTCCCACCCCGGGCCAAACATGAAGTGCTGCACCAGCAACTGGCTGCGGCCATCGAACAGGTCGGCCAAGGCGCGCGGGCCCTGCAGCGTGTCCAGCATGTAGCGCTTGTCCACGCGGGTCCAGGGCAGTGCGCGGCGTTGCGCGGCAACCTCGTCATGCAGACGGGTCAGGGCCTTCTCGCGGGCCAGCAGCGCGTGGCGCTGGGCCAGCCATTGGTCGGCAGAAACCACGGGGTGGGGGGTGGTGGCGTTCATGGGGGTGCTCCTGGTCGGTAGTGGATGACGTTGCGGGATGGGATGGAGGAGTGCGTTGGGAGGGAGGCGCCGGCAGGCGCACCGCTCCCCGGCCTGCGGCATCGCCTGATGGGCGC
>DATLGV010000737.1:0-2459 GCA_035540275.1 Acidovorax sp.
GCGGACGGGCTGGGCAAGATCTTTCCCATTCTGGTGGCACGCTGACCGCCCAGGTCCGCCCGCGGGTGCTGGACGTGGGCCTGCCCGACGGCAGCGGCCTGGAGACCCCGAAAAGATCTTGGACAGATTCTGACGGTCCCGCCTGCGGCACTTGGGGGCGGCCCGATGGATCCAGTTTCAATGCAAAGGACCGCAAGCGCCTGTGCAATATGCGCCACTAGCTACCAAAAACGCAGCATTTACTGTGCCGTCAGGCGGGCAGCGCGGTCGCGGTGGGTGCTGCATGGGGGTGCGCGGCGGGCTCCTCGGCGCCCGGGGCATCGGTGTCGGAGCAGCTGGCCCCGCCGCAGCCGTGGATCAGCGCTTGCGGCAGCGCTCCGGGGGCGTGCACCACGCCCGTCGCCGGGTCAAACCCCACACGGCGCAGGTGCAGGGCCAGCGAGGCGTCCATGGCCTGCGCATGCTGCGGGAACCACAGCGCCAGCTCGCCCGCCATCACGCGCAGCACCTGCAGGTCGCCCTGCTCGGCGCGTGCCGTGCCTTCGCGCATCACCTGCAGCACCACCCTGTGCTGCATGCTGTGGCAATTACCCGATGCGAAACGGGTGGAGGCCATCCAGTCGTCCTCCTGGCCAAAATGCTGCTCGGTGTGCTCCACCAGCGCGCGCCAGCGGGGCAGCAGGCCAGCGTCATCAGCCTGGTCCACGGCGGCCAGCAGATCGACGAACTCCCGGTGGGTGTCGTCCATCAGGGGCAGGTCGAGGTTCAGCGCTTCAGACCATTCAAGTTGGGCCATGGGACTCCTTGTGCGGGCGGCAGATCAAACGAAGCTGCGAGCTTAGAAGCCCCGGACCCGCCGGGTGTTGATGCAGGTCATGGCCCGGCGCTCTGTACGGCGGCTTCGGCAACCGGTGCCCAAAGCCTCGCCACCTCGCCAGACACAGCAGAACCCTGCACCGCTGTGCGGGCAGGGTCCATGCAGCTTTGCCGTGGGACATCAGGTCAGGCGCCCCGCGGCCGCCTTCGATCAGCTATGGCCGTACATGCGCTTGGCGTCGTCCACACACTTGGACTTCAGGTCGCCGCTCATCGCGTCGCAGCGCTCCTTGGCGGCCTTGTAGTTGGCCTCGTTCTTCGCGGCCGCTGCGTCCTTGCGGGCCTCGGCCACGTCGGCGGCCTTTTCAGCCGCGTTGTCGGCGGGCTTGGCCTGGACGGCCGCCACCTTGGCGTTTTCCTTGGCCTTCACATGCTCTGCCTTGGCGTCCTTCACGCAGACGTCCTTGGCATTGCCGGTCAGGTCATCGCACTTTTCCTTGGCAACGGCGTAGGCGGCGTCAGCGCGGGCTTCGGCCACCTTCTGGCTGGCCTTGGGGCTGGGCTTGTACTGGGCTTCGAGTTCGGCCTTGGCCACGTCCTCGGCCCCCTTGGCTTCCTTCATGCAGATGTCCTTGGCATTGGCCTTGAGGGCATCGCATTTTTCCTTGTTCATCTTGTAGTCCGCCGAGATGCTCTCCTTGGCGGCCTTGTGCTCTGCAGGGGTCATGGCCCATGCGGTGGTGGCCATCAGGCCGGCAGCGCAGGCGGCGATCAGGGTGCGTTGGAATGTCATGGGTTTCTCCTCGGGTGGAAATGAATGCAATCGGATGAAATCTGCGGGCGACTGCCAGGGCTCCTGGCGGGGCGGGGGGCACAGGCCCCGTGGCCGATAGCGCCCTCAGTCACTGAACCGGAAGTCGGGATGGCGGCTTTGCCATTCCTTGAGCTGCTTTTCGGCCACGTCCCGGGCAATGCCCTGGCGCTCCTGCAGCTTGCCCAGGAACTGTTCGCGCTTGCCGTCGATGACATCGAGATCGTCATTGGTGAGCTTGCCCCACTGCTCGATCAGCTTGCCCTTGAACTGCTTCCAGTTGCCCTGGATGGTGTCTTCATTCATGGTGTGATTCCTCATAAACGCTTCGCTTCAGCCATCCACTCGGAGTGTGTGGAACACGTGCGTGATGCGATGGAATTCACTGTAAAAACGACCGACGGCGCGCGCCGTAGTCCATGCCACGCAGCCTGCGTCAGCACAGGACTACGGGCATGACGGACAGCTTCGACGCGACTGGCCCCGCCCTCCCCGCGGGCTGCCCGCGGAGGCGGTCCAGGGTACAAAGTGTTGCGAATGCCCCTCATTCGCCGCCCCGCCAGCGGCCCCTTCACCAGGGCCTGTTTCGCTTGGTAACACTTGTGTGCCCCGGCGCGCGCGGCGTGTGATTTAGTCGCGGCTGTGCCGCCCGACTGCGCACGCTTCACCACGACCACCCCATGACCCATCCATACCCGGAGACTCTGACCACCGCGGTGGCAGAGGCAGCCGAGGGCCAGCCCCTCTCCCCCGAACCAGCGACGCCCGGCGACCGGGCCCACGCGCCCCTGCTGGCCGCGCTGTTGGCATCTACCGCCCTGGCCGCCTGCGG
>DATLGV010000738.1:0-2336 GCA_035540275.1 Acidovorax sp.
GCGGCATGGACCAGTACATCGGCGGCATCGAACACGCCATCCTGCACTTGCTGTACGCGCGCTTCTGGACCAAGGTCATGCGCGACCTGGGGCTGGTCAAGGTGGACGAGCCCTTCACCAAGCTGCTTACGCAGGGCATGGTGCTCAACCACATCTACAGCCGCCGCACTGCCAAGGGCGGCAAGGACTACTTCTGGCCGCATGACGTGGAGCATGTGCTGGACGAAGGCGGCAAGATCATCGGCGCCAAGCTCAAGAACGAAGCCGCCAGCGGCGACGGCATGCTGCCGGTGGGCACGCCCATCGACTACGAGGGCGTGGGCACCATGTCCAAGTCCAAAAACAACGGCGTGGACCCGCAGGACCTGATTGAGAAGTACGGCGCCGACACCGCCCGCCTGTACACCATGTTCACGGCCCCACCCGAAGCCACGCTGGAGTGGAACGACGCGGCCGTGGAAGGCAGCTACCGCTTCCTGCGCCGCGTGTGGAACTTCGGCCTCAAGCTCTCGGCCATCGACCGCGACGCCGCCATGGCCAGCGTGGCCGGTGCCAGCAGCCTGCAGGACGTGCAGTTTGGCAAGGAGGCCAAGGCCCTGCGCCTGGAGATCCACAACGTGCTCAAGCAGGTGGACTACGACTACCAGCGCATGCAGTACAACACCGTGGTCTCGGGCGCGATGAAGATGATCAACGCGCTCGAAGACTTCAAGGCCACCGACTCGGCCGGTGCCCAGGTGGCGCTGATCGAGGGCTTTGGCATTTTGCTACGCTGCCTGTACCCCGCCACACCCCACATCGCCCACAGCCTGTGGACGGGCCTGGGCTACGCCGGTGCGCTGGGCGATCTGCTCGATGCGCCCTGGCCGCAGGTGGATGCCGGCGCCCTGGTGCAGGACGAGATCGAACTCATGCTGCAGGTCAACGGCAAGCTGCGTGGCTCCATCCACGTTCCCGCCCAGGCCGACAAGGCCGAGATCGAGCGCATTGCGCTGGCCAGCGAGGCCTTCGTGGCCCAGGCCGCCGGTGCTCATCCGAAGCGCGTGATCGTGGTGCCGGGCCGTCTGGTGAACGTGGTGGTCTGACCCCATGAACAAACGCACCCTGCTCGGCCTGGCCCCGGTGGCCCTGCTGTCTGCCTGCGGATTCCGGCTGCGTGGTGTGCCGGAGTTCGGCTTTGCATCGCTCTACATTGCGGCCCCTGCCGGCTCGCCGCTGGCGCGGGAGCTGCAGCGCACGCTCGACGGATCGGGCAGCCAGCTCAAGCTGCTGCGCGACCCGGCCAGCATGCCGACGGCGGAGACCATCTTCGACCTGCTGCAGGAGCAGCAGGAGCGCGTGGTGGTGGGCCTCAATGCGTCGGGCCAGGTGCGCGAACTGCAGCTGCGCCTGCGCATCAAGTTCCGCCTGCGCACGCCCACGGGCGTGGAGCTGATTCCGGACACCGAACTGCTGCAGCAGCGCGACATCAGCTACAACGAAACCATTGCGCTGGCCAAGGAGGCCGAAGAGGCCATGCTTTACCGCGACATGCGGACGGATCTGGTGCAGCAGCTCATGCGCCGTTTGGCCGCTGCGAAGCGTTAGGAGCGGCTCTGAGCGTCTGCGCGCTCAGGCGCTCAGCGTTGGCCCCAGGCCATGCGAGGGCACGCGCATCAGCGTGCTCTTGCCAAACAGCGACTCCACCAGATCCACCGCCAGCACGGCGGTGCGGTTGCGCACATCCAGCGCGGGGTTGAGTTCCACAATGTCCAGCGAGGCCAGGCGCCCGCTGTCGGCAATCATCTCCATGCACAGCTGTGCTTCGCGGTAGGTGGGGCCACCCGGTACCGTGGTGCCCACGCCGGGTGCGATGTCGGGGTCCAGAAAATCCACGTCAAAGCTCACATGCAGGTGGGTGTGCGCATCCAGCCCGGCCAGCGCCCGCTGCATGGTCTGGCGCATGCCCACCTCGTCGATGTAGCGCATGTCGAACACCTCCAGGCCCTGCTCGTGCACAAAGCGCTTTTCGCCCGCGTCCACGCTGCGGATGCCGATCTGCCGGATCTGCGACGGGTGCAGCGCAGGCCCACCGCCCGGCATGCGGGCCAGCCCGGTCAGCGCCTCGGGGCCAAACCCGCACAGGCAGGCCACGGGCATGCCATGCACATTGCCGCTGGGCGTCAGTGCGCTGGTGTTGAAATCGGCATGGGCATCCAGCCACAGCACGCGCAGCTTCTTGCCCACCTCCGCGCAATGGCGGGCCACGGCGCTGATGCTGCCCAGGCCCAGGCAGTGGTCGCCGCCCAGCAGGATGGGCAGGTGGCCCAGCTGCAGCTCGGCATACACCGCGTCGA
>DATLGV010000739.1:0-2017 GCA_035540275.1 Acidovorax sp.
GCCTGGTGCGCGGTACTGCTGGCCACAGGGGCCACAGGAGCTGCCGGCGCCTGGGCGGGCACCTTGCAGGTCGAGGTGTCCGACGCCGCAGGCAAGCCGCTGGCCGATGCCGTGGTCTTTCTGGACTCGGTCGAGGCCCGCAAGCAGGTCAAGCCGCTCGCCGGCGTGGAGATGGCGCAGGAGAAGCGGCAGTTCGTGCCCGGTGTGCTGGTGGTGCCGGTGGGCACCGAGGTGCGGTTTCCCAACCACGACACCGTGCGGCACCATGTGTACTCGTTTTCGCCTGCCAAGAAGTTCGAGCTCAAGCTCTACAGCGGCACGCCGTCCAACCCTGTGCTGTTTGACAAGTCTGGCGTGGTCACGCTGGGCTGCAACATCCACGACCAGATGGTGGGCTGGGTGCTGGTGGTGGACACACCGTACTACACCCGCACCCCTGCGGCCACGGGCAAGGCGCAGCTCGACAACGTGCCGCCTGGCACCTACACGCTGCGCACCTGGCACGCCCGCCTGCCGGTGGGTGCCCCGGCCCTGGAGCAGGCGCTGACCGTGCCGGCCACGGGCACGGCCACGGCGGCGGTGCGCATGACGGGGTTGCAACCTTGACGCGGCTGCGCCTGGCCCGGCGCAGCCTGATCCTGCGGTTGGTGGGGTTGTCGTTGCTGCTGCTGCTCATCGTGCAGGCGGCGGGGTTTGCCGTGGTGCGGGCCTCCATCGACCGCAATGCCCGCGCCCAGATTGCGCGCGCCCTGGACCTGGACGAAAACATCTGGCGCCGCCTGCTGGACCAGAACGCCGAGCAGTTGCGCCAGGGCTCGGCCCTGCTGGCCGCGGACTACGGGTTTCGCGCTGCGGTCAACTCGGGGGACGAGGAAACCATCCAGTCGGTGCTGGAGAACCACGGCAGCCGCATCGGCGCGGCCGTGACGGCGTTGCTGGGGACCGACCTCACGCTGCGTGCGGTCAGCCTCACGGGCAGCATGGACCAGTTTCCGGCCACACTGCGGCAGGTGGTTCCGCGCCTCGCGCAGCAGCCCCAGGGCAGCCAGATCGCGGTGATGGGCGGCATCCCCTACCAGTTCGTGATGGTGCCCATGCGGGCGCCCGTGGTCATTGGCTGGGTGCTGATGGGCTTTCGCATCGACCAGTCGCGTGCGGACGAAATGCGGCAGCTTCTGTCGGTGCATGTGGCACTGATGGTCAAGGCTCCTGGGGGCGCCATGACCCTGCCGGTCAGCACCCTGCCTGCGGATGCACAGGCCTTGCTGCTGGCCAGCGGCGGCGCGGCGGGCGAGCTGCAGACCGCCGAGGGCACCTTGCTCGCGCGCTCCAGCCCGCTTGACAGCGTGGGGGGCGAGGTGCATTCGCTGCTGCTGCGGTCGGTGGACGAGGTGGTAGCCCCCTACCGGCAGCTGCAGGTGCTGCTGGCCATCATCACCGTGGCGGGTGTGCTGCTGTTTGCCGTGGGCACGGGCCTGGTGGCACAAAGGCTTGCCACGCCGCTGCGCTCCTTGCTCGCAGCCACGCAGCGGCTGTCGCGCGGCGAATACGACGTGCCGCTGGAGCACACCGACCGCACCGACGAGATCGGCAACCTGGCGCGCTCGTTCGACCACATGCGCGTGGACATTGGCGCGCAGCAAACCGAGATCCGCCGCCTGGCCTACTGGGACCGCCTGACGGGCCTGCCCAACCGGGAGCGTTTTCGCGACGCCGTGGTGCAGGCTATTGGCGGCAGTGCCAGCACGGCGCAGCCGCTGGCCGTGCTCACGCTGGACCTGGACCGTTTCAAGCATGTGAACGATGTGCTGGGCTATGCCTTTGGCGACCGTCTGCTGCAGGCCGTGGCCGAGCGCCTGAGCCAGCAGGTGCGCTCGCCCGACGACATGGTGGCGCGGCTGGGGGGCAATGAGTTCGCCGTCCTGCTGCAGCGCGCCGATGCGGCGGATGCGCACGACATTGCCCAGCGCATCAACCAGTCGTTCGAGGAGCCGCTGGCCTTGGAGGACCAGACGGT
>DATLGV010000740.1:0-9853 GCA_035540275.1 Acidovorax sp.
ACAGGGCGTGGGGGAGGCCGCGCAGCCTGCGCCCGGCGGGCCGCGATGGCGTACTCTGTAAGCTTCGCGCCAGTCAGTGGCCTGTAAGTGCCGCGCCCGACAGTACCGCCCAATTCCAATTCCCATTAGATCCAGGAGACAACACCATGAGTGCGCCCACATCCGCCATCGAGTCCGTGCTGGTTGAGAACCGCGTGTTCCCGCCCTCGGACGCCATTGTCAAAGCCGCGCGCGTGTCCGGCATGGCGGGCTATGAGGCGCTGTGTGCCGAAGCCGAGAAGGACTTCGAGGGCTTCTGGGCCCGCCAGGCACAGGCCAACCTGCAGTGGACCCAGCCTTTCACGCGGACGCTGGATGGGTCCAACGCGCCGTTCTTCCAGTGGTTTGCCGATGGTGAACTCAACGCATCGGCCAACTGCCTCGACCGCCACATCGGCACCCCCACCGAAAACAAGACCGCCGTCATCTTTGAGGCCGACGATGGCACCGTCACCAAGGTCACCTACAAAGAGCTGCTGGCCCGCGTGAGCCAGTTTGCCAACGCGCTCAAGGCCCACGGTGTGGCCAAGGGCGACCGCGTGCTGATCTACATGCCCATGACCATCGAAGGCGTGGTGGCGATGCAGGCCTGCGCGCGCATTGGCGCCACGCACAGCGTGGTGTTTGGCGGCTTCAGCGCCAAGGCCGTGCACGAGCGCATCATCGACGCCGGTGCCGTGGCCGTGATCACCGCCAACTACCAGATGCGCGGCGGCAAGGAGCTGCCGCTCAAGGCCATCATCGATGAAGCCCTGGCCATGGGGGGTTGCGACACCATCCGCAACGTGTTTGTCTACCAGCGCACGGCCACGGCCTGCAACATGGTGGCCGGGCGCGACAAGACCTTTGCCGAGGCGCTGGCTGGCCAAAGCACCGAATGCGCCCCTGTGGCCGTGGGCGCCGAGCACCCGCTGTTCATCCTGTACACCAGCGGCTCCACCGGCAAGCCCAAGGGCGTGCAGCACAGCACCGGCGGCTATCTGCTGTGGGCCAAGATGACCATGGACTGGACGTTCGACCTGCGCGCGGACGACGTGTTCTGGTGCACGGCCGACATCGGCTGGATCACGGGCCACACCTATGTGGCCTACGGCCCGCTGGCGGCAGGCGCCACGCAGATCATTTTTGAAGGCATCCCCACCTTCCCGAACGCAGGCCGCTTCTGGCAGATGATCGAGCGCCACCAGTGCACGATCTTCTACACAGCACCCACGGCCATCCGCTCGCTCATCAAGGCCGCCGAGTCCGACGAGGCGGTGCACCCTGCGCGCTCCAACCTGTCGAGCCTGCGCATCCTGGGCAGCGTGGGCGAGCCCATCAACCCCGAAGCCTGGATGTGGTACCACAAGAACGTGGGTGGCGAGCGCTGCCCCATCGTGGACACCTTCTGGCAGACCGAGACCGGCGGCCACGTCATCACCCCGCTGCCCGGCGCCACTCCGCTGGTGCCCGGCAGCTGTACGCTGCCGCTGCCCGGCATCACGGCCGCCATCGTGGACGAGATGGGCAACGACGTGCCCAATGGCTCGGGCGGTATCCTGGTCATCAAGAAGCCCTGGCCCAGCATGATCCGCACCATCTGGAACGACCCCGAGCGCTTCAAGAAGAGCTACTTCCCCGAAGAACTCAAGGGCTACTACCTGGCGGGCGACGGCGCCGTGCGCAGTGCCGACCGGGGCTACTTCCGCATCACGGGCCGCATCGACGACGTGCTGAACGTGTCGGGCCACCGCATGGGCACGATGGAGATTGAATCGGCCCTGGTCGCCAAGACCGACCTGGTGGCCGAGGCCGCCGTGGTGGGCCGCCCGGACGACGTGACGGGTGAGGCCATCTGCGCGTTTGTGGTGCTCAAGCGCTCGCGCCCCACGGGCGACGAAGCCAAGCAGATCGCCAACGAGCTGCGCAACTGGGTGGCCAAGGAAATCGGCCCCATCGCCAAGCCCAAGGACATCCGCTTTGGCGACAACCTGCCCAAGACCCGCAGCGGCAAGATCATGCGCCGCCTGCTGCGCAGCATTGCCAAGGGTGAAGCCATCACCCAGGACACCAGCACGCTGGAGAATCCGGCAATTCTGGATCAGTTGGCCCAGACCAACTGATCCAGAAGGCGCCGTGCAACGGCGCCAGCGCGCAGCGCTTGCCGGATTCGGGGACACTCATATCGCGCAGCGATGTGATGTGGCCACAAAACCTTGGGATCTCACCCGCCGCCCCTTGATCAAAACAGCGGGCCCGCTCACCCGGCGGGCCCGCAGCGCGCTTTGTAGGACGCAATCTCCAATTACTCCTTTAGAGCCAGTGAATCCCTGCGCATGCGTTACAACGGCAGCATGGCGTGGCCGGTCATCGTGGCCGGGCGCCGCCGACCGGAGATTTCACATGCAACTGCGTTCCCTCGTCTTGCTGTTGACGGTGCTGCTGATTGCCGCACTGGCGGCCTTGAACTGGCCCACGCTGGCGGCTCCTTCCCTCGTTTCACTGGGTGTGGTGTCGTTCGAGGCCCCATTGGGCCTGCTGATGCTGGCCCTCACCACGTTGCTGGGCATTTTCTTTTTGGCCTATGTGCTGTCGCTGCAGGGCTCGGTGCTGCTCGAAACCCGTCGTCACACCAAGGAAATGCAGGCGCAGCGCGAGCTGGCAGACAAGGCCGAGGCGTCTCGCTTCACGGAACTGCGAACGTTTCTGGAGGCCCAGCACAGCCAAGCCCATGCGGCCGTCCTGGCGCGGCTGGACCACCTGGAAGCGCGCCTGGCGGCCCGGGCCGATGAGTCAGACAACTCGACGGCGGCCTGTGTGGGCCAGCTGGAGCAGCAATTGCGCTCCCGCCATGCGCTGGGTACGCCCGTGGTTTAGACCCGCGCTGCAAAGCGTCCGGGCACAAAAAAGCCGCGTCACATAGTGCGCGGCTTTTTTATCGGTCCATCGGGTATCAAGCCCGGGACCCTGTCGGGGCAACCAATTACTTTTGTGTCAGCACCCAGGCGGCCAGCTTCTTGGCTTCGGCGTCATTCACCTGCGCGTTGGCGGGCATGGGCACAGGGCCCCACACGCCAGAGCCACCCTTGATGATCTTGGCAGCCAGCTTGTCCACAGCGTCTTTCTGGCCAGCGTATTTGGCGGCCACTTCCTTGTAGGCGGGCCCCACCAGCTTCTTGTCCACCGCATGGCAAGCCATGCAGTTCTTGGAGGTGGCCAAGGCCAAGTCGGCCATCGCTGGGGCTGCAACCGACAGCGTCAAGGCAAGGGTGATCAGGGAACGCTTCATGGTGGGAATTCCTGTGGTTGAGTTACAGTGCTTTTAATGCGATTGTAGTGACCTGGGTTGACACGCAGTTGTTCCTGGTCAATCCCGCTTTTTGCGGCATTCTTTGGAGAGAGCGATGTATCTGCTGGGTCTGTCCCTTCTCATTCTGGCACTGAAGTATTTCGAGATCGGCCCCGTGGCCACATGGTCGTGGTGGTGGGTACTGGCCCCTTTTGCAGCCACGGCGCTGTGGTGGGCCTGGGCCGATTCCACTGGCTACACCAAGCGCAAGGCCATGGAGAAGATGGACCAGCGCAAGAGGGATCGCATCAACAAACACAAGGAAGCCCTGGGTATTGGACCGCGCAAGCCGCGCTGAAGGCGACTGTGGAAGCTGCGGGGCAGGGTGCACGGTTGGTGGTGCGCGCCATGTCACCCGCATCGCAATAGCCGACAGCCGACGCCAAAGCCTCAAAGCCCGCAACACATCCTGTGCTGCGGGCTTTTTTGTATGACACGGCTTGACACAGAAAACAAACCCGCTTGCACCGCCGTCTTGCACGCCGCCCGCGCTGGGCAGTGATCAATAGGCGTCCAGCACCGCCCCCTTGCTGGCGCTCGATGCGTTGAACGCAAACTTGGCCTGCACACCCCGTGTGTAGCGTGGCGCAGGAGCAGTCCAGGCGGCGCGGCGCTTGGCGATTTCTTCGTCCGGCACATTGAGCTGCAGCAGCAGCTGGCGCGCGTCGATGGTGATGCTGTCGCCTTCGTTGACAAAAGCGATGGTGCCGCCCGCTGCGGCCTCGGGCGCCACGTGCCCCACCACCATGCCCCAGGTGCCGCCGGAGAAGCGGCCGTCGGTGATCAGGCCCACGCTCTCGCCCAGGCCCGCGCCGATCAGCGCGCCGGTGGGTGCCAGCATCTCTGGCATGCCGGGGCCGCCCTTGGGGCCCAGATAGCGCAGCACCATCACATCGCCTGCCTTGATCTTGCCTGCCAGGATGGCTTCGAGCGCTGACTGCTCGTCGTCAAACACGCGGGCCGGGCCGGTGATGACCGGGTTCTTCAGGCCGGTGATCTTGGCCACCGAGCCCTCGGGGCTCAGGTTGCCCTTCAGGATGGCCAGGTGGCCTTGCGCATACATGGGGTTGCTGATGGGGCGGATCACGTCCTGGTCGGCGCGCGGCTGGTCGGGCACGTCCTTCAGCACTTCGGCAATCGTCTTGCCCTCGATGGTGAGGCAGTCGCCATGTAGGAGGCCGGCATTGAGCAAAATCTTCATGACCTGCGGGATGCCGCCTGCGCGGTGCAGGTCCACGGCCAGGTACTTGCCGCTGGGCTTCAGGTCGCACAGCACGGGGGTCTTCACGCGCACGCGCTCGAAGTCGTCGATGCTCCACTCCACGCCTGCCGCATGGGCAATGGCGAGGAAGTGCAGCACGGCATTGGTCGAGCCGCCCGTGGCCATGATCACGGCGACGGCGTTCTCGATGGACTTTTTGGTCACGATGTCGCGGGGCTTGATGTCCTTCTTGATGGCCTCGATCAGCACCTTGGCCGACTCCTTGGCCGAGTTCATCTTCTCGTCGTGCGGGTTGGCCATGGTGGACGAATACGGCAGGCTGATGCCCAGGGCCTCGAATGCGCTGCTCATGGTGTTGGCGGTGTACATGCCGCCGCACGAGCCCGTGCCGGGGATGGCGCGCTTTTCGATCTCCTTGAGGTCGAAGTCGCTGAGCTTGCCCGCCGCGTTCTCGCCCACGGCCTCGAACACGCTCACGATGTTCAGGTCCTTGCCCTGGTAGTGGCCGGGCAGGATGGTGCCGCCATACACATAGATGGCGGGCACGTTGGCGCGCAGCATGCCCATCAGGCCGCCGGGCATGTTCTTGTCGCAGCCACCGACCACCAGCACGCCGTCCATCCACTGGCCGCCCACGCAGGTTTCGATGCAGTCGCTGATGACCTCACGGCTCACGAGGCTGTACTTCATACCCTCGGTGCCCATGGCCATGCCGTCGCTGATGGTGGGTGTGCCGAACACCTGGGCGTTGCCACCGGCTTCCTCGATGCCCGCGATGGCCGCGTCGGCCAGCTTCTGCAGGCCGCTGTTGCAGGGCGTGATGGTGCTGTGGCCGTTGGCCACGCCCACCATGGGTTTGACGAAGTCGCCTTCCTCGTAGCCCATGGCGTAGTACATGGAGCGGTTGGGTGCGCGCGACTTGCCCTGGGTGATGTTGGCGCTGCGGCGGTTGATGGGCGCGGAGGGTTGGCTGGAGTCGGTCATCGTGGGGCGTCCTGGTGTCGGGGTTGGGGGACTGGAGCGGAGTGGATCATTCTGCCAGCGCCGTCGCCGCGCGTGGGGGCTGCCCCCGCAATCCCCAACGCCGCAGCCCCGGGCGGGCCTGGAGGGCTGGGCGATAATTGACCGGTTTGCCCCCGGCACGGCTCAAGAGGTTGGTTGCACGGGAGCGAGGGGTGCTCTTCACGAATCGAGCGGAAAGTGAGCACTGCGGATCGGGATGGGCTGCGAGGCGCAAAGCGCAGCAATAGCCGGTGCTATTGCGAGCATTTGCAACGCTGCAGACCGCCCGAGGCCGCAGATGCACACGGCGCGATGATGCGTGAAGAGCATCCCAAGGGGCCTTTATTCCTGCGGCCCGCTTCCTTTTCAGCGATTTTCCAGAAGCCAGCACGATGCCCATCTACCGTTCCAAAACATCCACCGCCGGTCGCAACATGGCAGGCGCGCGTTCCCTGTGGCGCGCCACCGGCATGAAAGACGATGACTTCAGCAAGCCGATCATTGCGGTGGTCAATTCGTTCACCCAGTTCGTGCCCGGCCACGTGCACCTGAAGGACCTGGGCCAGCTGGTGGCCCGCGAGATCGAAGCCGCTGGCGGCGTTGCCAAGGAGTTCAACACCATTGCCGTAGACGACGGCATTGCCATGGGCCACGACGGCATGCTGTATTCGCTGCCCAGCCGCGACATCATTGCCGACTCGGTCGAGTACATGGTCAACGCGCACTGCGCCGATGCCATGGTCTGCATCTCCAACTGCGACAAGATCACCCCCGGCATGCTGATGGCCGCGATGCGCCTGAACATCCCGGTGATCTTCGTCTCGGGCGGCCCGATGGAAGCGGGCAAGACCCGCCTGGCCAACCCGGTCACCAAGGTCATGGAGTTCAAGAAGCTCGACCTGGTGGACGCGATGGTGATTGCCGCCGACACCAACTACTCCGACGCCGACGTGGCCGAGGTCGAGCGCTCGGCCTGCCCCACCTGCGGTTCGTGCTCGGGCATGTTCACCGCCAACTCCATGAACTGCCTGACCGAGGCGCTGGGCCTGTCGCTGCCCGGCAACGGCACGGTGGTGGCCACCCACGCCGACCGCGAACAGCTCTTCAAGCGCGCAGGCCGCCGCATTGTGGACCTGGCCAAGCAGTACTACGAGCAGGACGACGAACGCGTGCTGCCCCGCTCCGTGGGCTTCAAGGCGTTTGAAAACGCCATGACGCTGGACATCGCCATGGGCGGCTCCACCAACACCATCCTGCACTTGCTGGCGATTGCCAAAGAGGCCGAGATCCCCTTCACCATGGCCGACATCGACCGCCTCTCGCGCGTCGTGCCGCAGCTGTGCAAGGTGGCGCCCAACACCAACAAGTACCACATCGAAGACGTGCACCGTGCCGGCGGCATCATGGCCATCCTGGGCGAGCTGGACCGCGCGGGCAAGCTGCACACCGACGTACCCACCGTGCATGCCCCCACGCTGAAAGACGCGCTGGACCAGTGGGACATCGTGCGCACGGAGGACGACGCCGTTCGCACCTTCTATATGGCTGGCCCCGCCGGTATCCCCACCCAGGTGGCGTTCAGCCAGAACACCCGCTGGCCCAGCCTGGACCTGGACCGTGCCGAGGGCTGCATCCGCTCGTACGACCACGCCTTCAGCAAAGAGGGCGGCCTGGCCGTGCTGACCGGCAACATCGCGGTGGACGGCTGCGTGGTCAAGTCGGCCGGTGTGGACGAAAGCATCCTGGTGTTCGAGGGCACGGCCCACGTCACCGAGTCGCAGGACGAGGCCGTGGCCAACATCCTGGCCGACAAGGTGAAGGCCGGTGACGTGGTCATCGTGCGCTACGAAGGCCCCAAGGGCGGCCCCGGCATGCAGGAGATGCTCTACCCCACCAGCTACATCAAGTCCAAGGGCCTGGGCAAGGCCTGCGCGCTTTTGACGGACGGGCGCTTTTCGGGCGGCACCTCGGGCCTGTCGATCGGCCACTGCTCGCCCGAAGCGGCTGCGGGCGGCGCGATCGGCCTGGTGCAGAACGGCGACCGCATCCGCATCGACATCCCCAACCGCACGATCAATGTGCTGGTGAGCGATGAAGAACTCGCCCAGCGCCGTGAAGCGCAGAACGCCAAGGGCTGGAAGCCCGCGCAGCCGCGCCCGCGCAAGGTGTCGGCCGCTCTCAAGGCCTATGCCAAGCTGGTGATGTCCGCCGATAAGGGCGCCGTGCGCGACTTGTCGCTGCTGGACGACTGAGGTGGTTTTGCGGGGCTGGGTGCCCTGCTGCCGCTTAGAAGCCGCGCCCTGAGGGCGCGGCTTTTTTATTATTGCTTCACTTTTGATAGCTAGCAGCGCTTGATGGACTGGCGCTTGCTCGGCTTTTTCCTTAGAAAGGCGGTGTGAGGCTCCAGTGGATCGCCCTGGCGCGGCTGCGGCCGCCCAGTGGTCTTGCCTAAGGCTGTACGCCCTGACTCCAGGGTCATCCCCAGCGCGGGCACAATACCCGCCACCATGTTGACCTATCCCCACATCGACCCCGTCGCCCTGCAGATCGGCCCGCTGGCTGTGCACTGGTATGGCCTGACCTATCTGGCGGCCTTTGGCCTGTTCATGCTGCTGGGCATCCGGCGCCTGCATCACCCGCCCTTTGCCGCTATCACAGGGCCCGGCGCCTGGACCCGCAAGGATGTCGAAGACATCCTGTTCCTGGGGGTGGCTGGCGTGGTCATTGGCGGGCGGCTGGGCTACTGCCTGTTCTACAAGCCGGGCTACTACCTGAGCCACCCGCTGGAGATTTTTGCCGTGTGGCAGGGCGGCATGGCCTTCCATGGAGGGCTGCTGGGTGTGGTGGTTGCGATGCTGTGGTTTGCCCATTCGCGCCAACGCCCCTGGCTGCAGGTGGCCGACTTTGTGGCGCCCTGCGTGCCCACGGGGCTGGCGGCCGGGCGTGTGGGCAACTTCATCAACGGCGAGCTATGGGGCCGCTTCGCCAGCCCCGATCTGCCTTGGGGCATGGTGTTTGCGCACAGCGGCTCCATGCAGCCGCGCCACCCTTCGCAGGTCTACCAGTTCCTGATGGAAGGGTTGTTGCTGTTCATCCTGCTGTGGCTGTATGCACGCGAGGAGCGCCGCCCCGGCCAGGTGGCTGCCGCCTTCCTGTTCGGTTACGGCGTGTTCCGCTTCATTGCCGAATACTTCCGCGAGCCCGATGCCTTCCTGGGCATCCTGTCGCTGGGCATGAGCATGGGACAGTGGCTGTGTGTGCCCATGATCGTGGGGGGTGCAGCGATGTGGCTGTGGGCACAGCAGCGGCCGGTGGGGGCGCTGGTTTCTAGGTAAAACGGGCGATAGCGCCGGTGCTATCTTCCCAAGCAGCTATCAAAATGGTAGTGCTTGGAGCGAGTGGCGGGTGAGCAGGCGATCAATGCTGCGCATCACCCCCGCCGAGCCATCGTCCACAGGGCGGCGCCCACGATGAGCGCACCGCCCACCCAGCCCGTAATGCTGAGCTGCTCTCCCAGCCAGAACACCGCAAACAGCGCGCCAAAGGCGGGCTCGCTGCTGGTCAGCAAGCCCACCCGCGTGGGCGCGCTGTGACGCAGTGCCCAGTTCTGCGCCACAAACGCAAACACCGTGCAGCCCGCCACCAGGTAAATACAGGCCCACCAGAAAGCGCTGGCCTGGGTGAGCGACGGCAGCGGGGGCAGCTTGCCCGGCAAGGCCAGCGCCAGCAGCAGGCAGCCCACCCCGATCACGCCCGATTGCACCGCCGTGAGGGCCAGCACGGGCGCATTGCGGCGGCGGGTGAGCCGCGTGGTCTGACACACCGTGATGGCGCGCAGCACGGCGGCCGCCAGCATCAGCGCGTCGCCCCAGCCCCACTGGCCCGCGTAGCCCCCGCTGAGCAGGGCTGCGCCCAGCAGTGACACGGCGGCAAAACCAAACATCGCGCGCTCGGGCCGCTGGCGCAGCAGCCACCACTCGGCAAACGGTGTGAACACCACGCACAGGCTGATCAGAAACGCTGCATTGCTGGCCTGCGTGAGTGCCAGGCCAAAGGTTTCGCACAGAAAGATACCCAGCATCAGCCCACCCAGCGGCAGGCCGGCCACCAGCGCATCGCGCCGCTCCGGCGCGGTGGCGCGGAGCAGGGCAGGGAGCAGCACGGCAAAGGTCAGGAGGAAGCGCACGGCCAAAAAGCCCAGCACCGGGTAGAACACCAGGGCCCCCTTGGCCACGCCATAGCTCGTGCCCCACACCACGGCC
>DATLGV010000741.1:0-4000 GCA_035540275.1 Acidovorax sp.
GGTGGATTTGCCCGAGCCGGGCATGCCGACCAGTGCGCAGCGAATCTGCATAGGTTCAAAAAAAAGGTCTGGGGGACGGGCTTGCCCGCGGTGTGAGGCCGCTGCGTGCCGAAACTGGACGCTGAGTGTAAGCCTCCCCCCTCTGGCGCCGGATGTAGAGCGCAGCCTTTGCAACTGGCGCTACCCCCGCCAGGGACGCCGAGCAAGGGCCGCCCCGCAGCGAGGGCGTTGTCCCCCTGCCCGCGCGCAGCGCGAGAGCGGGGGGAAGCGGCAAAGCCGCTCAGGGGGGTGTCCGAATCACAATGCTGCGTACACCAGCGCCGGATACAGCTCGCACAGATACCGCAGCTGGCCGGGCGCCTGCGTGAGCAGGATGGCGAACAAGTCTTCCGCCGGGTCCACAAAAAAGAAGGTGCCGCCCAGGCCGCTCCAGCTGTAGTGCCCGGCCGATCCGGGGCGGGTGGCCTGGCCCGTGGCGGTGCGCACCGCCACGCCCAGGCCAAACCCGTAGCCGGTGGGCAGGATGTCGCCCGCCACGGGCAGGTTGCCCAGGTGGTCGGCGGTCATGAAGTCCACCGTGGCGCGGCCCAGCAGGCGCACGGGGGCGTCATTGCCGCTGGTGCCGTTGGGGCCGTCGGGCCCGGGGGCGGTGCCCCGGCCCAGCATGAGCTGCAGAAAGCGCGCGTAGTCGCTGGCGGTAGACACCAGCCCGCCACCGGCCGACTCGAACACGGGCGGGGCGGTCACGTCGATCAGGGGCATGCCGATGCCGGTCTGCGGGTCGCGCTCAAAGGCTTCGGCCAGGCGGTGCTGCTGCGCGGCGGGTACTGAAAAGCCCGTGTCGTGCATGCCCAGCGGGCCGAACACGCGGCGCTGCAGGATGGCGCCCAGGCTTTCGCCCTCGATCACCTCCAGCACCGCGCCCAGCACGTCGGTGGCGCGGCTGTATTCCCAGCGGGTGCCGGGCTGGTGCACCAGGGGCAAGGGGCCCAGTGCCGCGACCAGATCCGCATTGCTGTGGCGGCGCGAGCCGACGCGGGCGGCGCGGTAGGCGTCGGGCACGGTGCCGGCCTCCCACGCGTAGCTCAGGCCGGCGGTGTGGCGCAGCAGGTCGTGCACCGTGGCCTCGCGCTGCACGGGGGCGGTGGTGCCGGTGGCTTCGTCGTACACGCGCTGGCCGGCAAACGCGGGCAGGTAGTGCGCCACGGGGTGCGACAGCAGCAGGCGGCCTTCTTCCATGAGCATCATCGCCACCAGCGAGGCGATGGGCTTGGTCATGGAGTAGATGCGGAATACCGTGTCGGGCGCCATGGCGGGCACCGCCGATTCGGCGCTGGGCGGGCGCTGGTGGCCCACCGCCGTGTGCAGCACCGTGTGGCCCCGGTGGTGGACCAGGGCCACGGCGCCGGGCAGCAGGCCCTGGTCCACATGGGTTTGCAGCACGGAGCGCAGGCGGGCGAGGGCGGTGGGGTTCATGGCGGCTGGACGTGGGTTTGAAGGCAATTTTGGCTGGTAGCGGCAGTGGATATTACGCTGATAGCTATCAAAAACAGAGCGAATGACGCACGCCTGGAATGGTGGCTTCAGGACGCCGCCCGCGCGGCGCGGCTGCGCTCCTGCTCCTGCAGCTCGCGCCACTGCACCTTGCCCGTGCCGGACTTGGGCAGGCTGTCCACCAGCTGCACGATGCGCGGGCTTTTGTAGGCGGCCATGTGTTCGTGGCTCCAGTCGATGATGGACTGCTCGCTCACCTGGCCCTTGAAGGCGTCGCGCAGCACGACCAGGGCCTTCACCGTCTCGCCCCGGCGCTCATCGTGCGCGGCGATCACGCACACCTCCTGGATGGCGGGGTGGGCGTACATCATGGCCTCGACCTCGGCGGGCCAGACCTTGAAGCCCGACGCGTTGATCATGCGCTTGAGCCGGTCCACCATGAAGAAGTAGCCGTCCTCGTCCACCTGCGCCAGGTCGCCCGTGCGCAAAAAGCGCTTGCCGTCCAGCGCCACAAAGCTGTCGGCCGAGGCCTGCGGGTTGTTCCAGTAGCCCTGCATGACCTGCGGGCCGTGCACCACGATCTCGCCGATTTCGCCCGGGGGCAGTTCGGCGAACGTGGCCGGGTCCACCACGCGCGCGTCCACGTCGAACACCGGGATGCCCAGGCACTGCGGCTTGGGGCGGTGGGGCGGGTTGATGTGGGTGGCGGCCATGGTTTCGGACATGCCGTAGCCCTCCACGTAGTCGAGCCCGGTCAGGTCCTTCAGGCGCTGCGCCACGGCCTTGGGCATGGCCGCGCCGCCGCCGCGCATGGCCTGCAGGCTGCTGATGTCGTAGTCGGCGATGCGCGGGTTGGCCAGAAAGTCCACCACCATGGTCGAGATGGCCTGCCAGATGGTGACCCGGTAGCGCTGGATGAGCTGGGCGGCGGCATCGCGGTCCCAGCGCGGCAGCACGACCACGGTGGCGCCTACAAACAGCGGCCCGTTCATGCTGCCGGACATGCCGGTGACGTGGAACAGCGGCAGCACCGTGAGGTAGGTCGAATCCTGCGTGCGCGCAAACCACTGCACGCCGCCCACCAGCGTGCTCATGGCGCTGCGGTGCGTGTGCATGCAGCCCTTGGGGTGGCCGGTGGTGCCCGAGGTGTAGGGCATGACGCACAGGTCGTCGGGCCCGGTGGTGATGGGGCCGGGGGTGCGCTGCTGCGCCAGCATGTCGCTCCACAGCGTGACGCCGGGGGCATCGATGGCCTGGCGCGGTGCGCTGACGAACGCAGGCACGGGCAGGTCGGTGGGCACCTGCAGGTAGTCGCGGTAGGCGGCCACGATGAGGTGCTGGAGCGCGCCTTCACCGCCCGCCACATCCACCAGCGGCTGCGCCTGCGCATGCAGGTCCTGCGGCACAAAGGCCACGGTGGCGCCGCTGTCGTGCACGTAGTGGCGCAGCTCGTCGGTGAGGTTCATGGGGTTCACCGGCACCACCACCGCATTGGCGCGCAGGATGCCGTAGAACGCCAGAATCCACTGTGGGCTGTTCTGCATGTACAGCAGCACGCGGTCGCCCGCCTTCACGCCACACACCTGCTGCAAAAAGCCCGCAATGTGCTCGGCCTGCTGCTGGAACTGGCGGAAGGTCACCAGCGTGTCGTAGAACACCAGAAAGGGCTTGTCCGGGTAGCGCGCGGCCGACACCTCGGCGTTGTGGAACAGGTGCGTCTGCGGCAGTGTGAGGTGGCAGGGCAGGCCGGGCGGCCAATGGGCGAGGTGGCGGTCGGACATGGGATGGGCCTCTCTTCTCAGTGGGTCGATTTGGGCATTGCGCTATGCAACTGGCGCGGCCCAGGCGAGGGACGCCGAGCAAGGGCCGCCCCGCAGCGAGGGCGTCGTCCCCCTGCCCGCAAGCGAAGCGCTGCGAGAGCGGGGGGAAGCCGCGCAGCGGCTCAGGGGGGTGTCTCAAATCAAACTGGCGCCACCATCCACCACGATGCTTTCGCCCGTGATGTGCCGCGAGGCATTGGACGCCAGAAACACCACCGCGCCCTTGAGGTCCTCTTCGCCGCCAATGCGGCGCAGGGGCGTGCGCTCGATCATCGCAGGGCCCAGCTTTTCGATGAGGCCGCTGGCCATCTTGCTCGGGAAGAAGCCGGGGCAGATCGCATTGACGCGAACGCCGTAGTGCCCCCATTCGGACGCCAGCGTGCGCGCAAAGTGCAGCGCGGCGGCCTTGGAGGTGTTGTAGGCAATGGTGTTCATGCCCGGGGGCGTGCCCTTGAGCGCGGCCACCGAGGCCGTGACGATGATCGAGCCCTTGCCGCGCGGGATCATGCAGCGCTTGCCCACTTCGCGCGACAGGAAGAACGGCGCGCTCACGTTCAGGTCCATCACCTTGTGCCAGGCGGCGTCGGGGTAGTCCTCGGCCTTGGCGCCCCAGGTGGCGCCCGCGTTGTTGACGAGGATGTCGATGGCGCCAAAGCGCTCGACCACCTGGTCCACCAGGCCGGGGA
>DATLGV010000742.1:0-14766 GCA_035540275.1 Acidovorax sp.
GAAGGTGAGGGTCTTGTGCTGCTTGTTGACCACCGGCAGGCCGATGCGGCGGCGCAGGGGCTCGTCCAGGAGTTCGCCGTCTTCCTTCCAGCGGTGCAGGGCGGGCAGGGGGTCGAATTCGCCCTTGATAGGCCAGTAGGCACCGATCACCGTATCGGGCCGGTTCACCAGCCAGATGCGCATCACCTGCTGTAACAGATCGGCCCGCTGTAGGCGATCGGGCAGGTTGAGGCGTTCTTCTATCAATGTCCGCCGAAGGGCTGCTTTGTCCATCAGATAATTCCCCCATGCAATTTCTCAGAGCCATTCTGACACCCCTGGTGGCGACCGCCCTGCTGGCCGCCGCAGCGCCCCTTGTCATGGCGCAGAACCGTGGTGACGATACCTTGCTGGAGATGCAGCAGGCCTTCCGCAAGGGCGACCGCAACAAGCTCGCGCAGCTGCTGCCTGCGGCACGCGGCCATGCGCTGGAGCCCTGGGCCGCCTACTGGGAGCTGCGGGTGCGCCTGGGCGAGGCCTCGCCGCAGGAGATCCAGTCGTTCATGCAGCGCTATGCCGGCACCTACCAGGAAGACCGCCTGCGCAACGACTGGCTGCTGCTGCTGGGCCAGCGGCGAGACTGGGGCCAGTTTGCCGAACAACACCCCAGCTACCGCATGTCGGACGACCGCGAGGTCCGCTGCTACGCGCTGCTGATCGACCACATCAAGGGCACGGCACCGGCCACGGTGTCCGACGATGTGCGCAGCAACTGGTATGCCCTCCGCGATGCCGACGACGGCTGCAACCACGCGGCGGGCCAGTTGTACAGCTCCAAGAAGCTCTCGGCGCTGGACATCTGGCGCAAGGCGCGGCTGGGGGTGGACGCCAACCGGCCGCGCATGGTGCGCAATGCGGTCGAAATCGTGGCGCCCGATGCGCTGCCCCAGCTCAAGGAAGCGCTCGATACCCCCAGCAAATACCTGCTGGGCCGGGCCACGGCACGGGGCAAGATGCATCAGGAGCTGGTCGTGCTGGCGCTGGCCAAGCTGGCCGGCAGCGACCCCGACGGTGCCGCCCGCCAGCTCGACAGCAAGTGGAGCGTGCACCTGTCGCCCGAGGAGCGCAACTGGGCCTGGGGCGTGATCGGCAAGGCCGCCGCGCAAAAGCTGTCCAGCGATGCCGCGGGCTACTTCGCCAACGTCACCAGAGACAGCGACCTCAACGACGACCTGCTGGGCTGGAAGGTGCGTGCCGCGCTGCGCGCAGGCCAGTGGAAGACGGTGGCCAAGGCCGTGGACGCCATGGGCCCGGAAGGCCGCCAGGACAGCACCTGGGTGTACTGGAAGGCGCGTGCGCTGCTGGCGGGCAAGCCCGGCGACGCCGACCGCGCCGAGGCGCGCCAGATGCTCGAAGGTATTGCCGGCACGCGCGGGTTCTATGAGCAGCTGGCGCTGGAAGAACTGGGCCAGCGCATCACCGTGCCGCCAGCCCCCGCACCGCTCACGGCCGAAGAAAAAGCCGCTGCCCGTGCCAACCCGGGCCTGAACCGCGCGCTGTATGCCATCCTGCTGGGCCTGCGCAGCGAAGGCGTGCGCGAATGGAACTACACCACCAACCTGCACCAGAGCGGCGGCATGCCCGACCGGGAGCTGCTGGCGGCCGCCGACTTTGCCTGCCAGCGCGAGGTGTGGGACCGCTGCATCAACACCAGTGAGCGCACCCGGGGCGTGATCGAGGTGAGCCAGCGCTTTCCCATGCCGTTTCGCAGCACCGTGGTGGAGCGCGCGCAGGGCATCGGCATCGACCCGGCCTATGTGTACGGCCTGATCCGCCAGGAAAGCCGCTTCGTGATGGACGCCCGCTCGCACGTGGGGGCCTCGGGCCTCATGCAGGTGATGCCCGCCACCGCCCGCTGGACGGCCAAGAAGATCGGCCTCACCAACTTCACCCCTGACCAGATCACCGACCGAGACACCAACATCACCATCGGCACCGCCTACCTCAAGCTGGCGCTGGACGACTTTGCGGGCTCCATGCCCATGGCGGCGGCGGCCTACAACGCAGGCCCGGGCCGCCCGCGCAGCTGGCGCAATGGCCCGGTGCTGGACGCTGCCATCTGGGCCGAGAACGTGCCTTTTGCCGAGACGCGCGACTATGTGAAGAAAGTGCTGTCCAACACCACCAACTACGCGGCCATGCTCACCGGCCTGCCCCAGTCGCTCAAGAGCCGCCTGGGCACCATCGGCCCACGCGATGCGGCCTTGCCCGAGGTGAACAAGGACCTGCCGTGACGCCTGGTGGCGGCCCTGGTCCACGGAATCGGAGGTCTGCAGGCACCGCTGACTCACGACACTCCAGGAGGCTGCACCCGTGCGCCTTGGTCTTTGAACAGGTTCTTCGAACGTATTGACGATCTCGCAGCGGACCGCTGGGGGATCGTAGCCACCTCCTCAGCGGTTGTGCAGCACGTCGCCCTCGCGCACGGCGGCGCCGGATCGCACCAGCTCATCTGCCAGGCTGTGTAACCATTCCGTCTCGGTCTGCGCCGCAAAGTGCCGCGCCCGCAGCATGCCGAAATACGGCGTGGCCTGCGCCCAGGCTGCGAGCTCGGGGAGGCCCACCTGCTGCCATTCGAGCAGCTTGTACTTGAGCAGCACCTTGGCGGCGTAGAGCGCGTGCTTGCCGGGGTTGCGCACAAAACCGTCCAGGCGGCGGCGCGCGCCCTCGATGGCGCGGGGGACGTCGGCAAACACCGGCCCGTGGCCGGGGATCACGACCTGGGGCGCCAGCTGCTCGATCACATCCAGCGTGGCAGCGACCTGGGCGAACGCGTCTTCGCCTTCCAGCTCCGGGAACACCACGCCAAAGCCGTTCTCCCACAGCGCATCGGCCGAGATCAGCACGCGGCCCTGGGGCTCAAACAAGACCACCGAATGCGGGTCATGCCCCGGCGCCGCATGCACTTGCCAGGGCCTGTCGCCCAGCAGCACGCACGACCCCGGCACCAGCAGCGCATCCGCCCGGAAGGGCGGGCACTCCTGCCCGGTGGGGGTGTAGCTGAGTGCGTAGGCATCCCACTGCCGCACATGGTCGGCCTGGCCGGGCGGAATGGCCGTGATCACCCCGGGCCAGGCCTTTTGCAGCGCGGCGTTGCCGCCGCAGTGGTCGCTGTGCAGGTGGGTGTTGAGGACGCGGTCCAGCGCGCGGCCTTGCAGCGCGTTGCGCACCAACGCAACCGTCTGCTCGGCGTGGCTGCAGTAGCCCGTGTCTACCAGCGCGGTGTCGTGCTGGCCGATGAAGAGGATGTTGTTGGCCGACAGCCAGCCGCGTTCGAGGACGTTGATTTCAGGGGGCAGAAGGTGGTTCGGCGCGGTGGTGGGCATGGGGGCAGGAATTCGAGGCTTCGGTGGCGGGCAGCATCCCGGCAGCGCCGTGGGCGGTGGCCCAGCCTACCGCAGGTGTGGGGGGCGAGGGGGCTCCAAAACCCGCAATCCGATGGGTTTTAGGCCGCAGTACCGGGCACCGCAAGGCCAGGGGGGGCAAAAAAGGGCGCCGAGGCGCCCTGGGGAGGATCCGGCACCTGCTGCACGGATGGGTGCGGTGCCCGGGAGATGGGCTGCGCGCTATGCCTTGCGCAGTTCGCGCCGCAAAATCTTGCCCACATTGCTCTTGGGCAACTCGTCGCGGAACTCGATGTACTTGGGGCGCTTGTAGCCGGTGAGGTTCTGGTGGCAGTAGTTGGCCACTTCATCCTCGGTCAGGGCCGGGTCGCTCTTGATGATGAACACCTTGATGGCCTCGCCCTGCTTTTCATCGGGCACGCCGATGGCCGCGCATTCGACCACGCCGGGGCACAGACTGATGACCTGCTCCAGCTCGTTGGGGAACACGTTGAAGCCGCTCACCAGGATCATGTCCTTCTTGCGGTCGATGATGCGGGTGTAGCCCTGCGGGTCCATGATGCCGATGTCGCCCGTGCGCATGAAGCCATCGGCGGTGAAGGCCTTGGCGTTCTCCTCGGGCTGGTTGTAGTAACCCACCATCACGTTGGGGCCCTTGATGCAGATCTCGCCCGACGCACCCTGGGGCAGGCTGTTGCCCTCGTCGTCTTTGATGGCGATGTCGATGCCCGGCAGCGGCAGGCCGATGGTGCCGCTGAACTCGGTGTTGATCACCGGGTTGTTGGTGCCGATGGCGCAGGTCTCGCTCATGCCCCAGCCCTCGATCATGGTGCTGCCGGTCACCTTCTGCCACTGCTTGGCCGTGCCCTCGCTGGCGGCCATGCCCCCGGCCTGCGACACGCACAGGTGCGAGAAGTCCAGCGTCTTGAACTGCGGGTTCTGCAGCAGCGCGTTGAACAGCGTGTTCACCGCAGGCAGCATGTGGAAGGGGCGCTTCTTGAGCTCGGCCACGAACTTGGGAATGTCGCGCGGGTTGGGGATCAGCGTGAGGCTGGAGCCCTGGCGGATGGCCAGCAGGCACAGCGTGAGCGCGAAGATGTGGTACAGCGGCAGCGCGGCAATGCTGTTGGCCTTGGAGAGGTCGCCCACCTTGGACAGCGCGGGCGTGAACCACGCCTCGGCCTGCAGCGTGGCGGCCACGATGTTGCGGTGGGTGAGCACAGCACCCTTCGACAGGCCCGTGGTGCCGCCGGTGTACTGCAGGAAGGCAATCGAATCCAGCGTGGCCTGGCTGGGCGCGAGCGACTTGTGCTCGCCCAGCGACAGCGCCTTCTTGAACGTGACGACCTTGCGGCCGCCCGTCAGCGGCAGGTCGTATGCGGGCACCATCTTGGCCAGATGGCGCACGGCAAAGGTGATCCATTGGCCAAACCAGAAGCCCAGCAGGTCGCCCATGGACGCCATCACCACATGCTGGACGGCCGTGTGGTCAATGACCTCGGCCAGCGTGTGGGCAAAGTTCTCCAGGATCACGATGGCCGTGGCGCCCGAGTCCTTGAGCTGGTGCTCCAGCTCGCGGGCGGTGTACAGCGGGTTCACGTTCACGCAGGTGTAGCCTGCGCGCAGCACGGCAGCCATGGTCACGCCAAACTGCGGAATGTTGGGCAGCATGATGGCCACGCGCGCACCGGGCTCCAGCCCCAGGCTTTGCAGATAGGCACCCAGCGCGGCCGAGCGGCGTTCCAGCTCGCCATAGGTCATCCACTGGTCCATGCAGACCGAAAACGGGCTCGATGCGTGTTTGCGGAACGACTCTTCCAGCAGGTGGGCCACAGAGCGGTATTGCTCGGGCTTCACGTCATGCGGGACGCCCGGGGGGTAGCTCTTGAGCCAGATCTTTTCCATGCGCTTGATTCCTTCGGTGCCAAATGCCATTGATAGGTGGGCACAGATTGTGGAAGGCGGGGGCGTTGCGGGCTATCGGGCTTGTCCTAGTGTGCTGGCGAGCTGGGTCCCGCAGGTGACAGGATCAGCGTCGAAGAGCAAATTCATCAGCGCGCGCTCGCGTTGTTCGATGGTGGCCAGGAATTGCTCTACCCCGCCGCGCTGGCGCGCGAGCTGGCCGAAGGTGTCGAACCCCGCCTCCAGAAACTTCTGCAGCGCGCCCATGCCCGCCGCGTGGGCCGGGCCGCGCATCATGCGCAGCATCATCCGCAGTCCGGGTGTGCGGGTGAGGCGCGCCAGGTCATTGCCCATGGCCAGCACGCGCTGCAACTGCTGCTGGCGCGCATGGCGCTGGCCCACGGCGCGCCAGGCGGCGGTGTAGCGGGCGGCGTCGTTGGCCGCATCGGCACCTTCATGCGCACGCCATGCGCGGCCCATGTCCTGGTCCAGCTCCTCGGTCTGCGCGTGCAGCACGGCCAGGGCCACGGCCGTGTTCACGACCGGCTGGGGAAACATGGTCTGCAGCGTGCCCGCGATGCGGCCAAACTGTTGGTCGCGGTCGGTGTAGTCGGTGTCGCTGTACAGCTCTTCCAGAAAGAACCGCGCTGCGGGCCCGAACGCGGGCGATGCCATCAGGTCGGCATAGCTGCCGCGAAAGCGCCGCGCCTGGAAGGTCTTGACGCTGCCCACCGCCGCCCCCAGCACCGGGTCGCCCGTGCGGTGCAGGCGCAGGGCGGTCACATCGGCAATGGCATCGCGGATGGTCTGGGCGGCATCCATGGGGTGGTCCTTCGGGGTTCATGTGGGGTGATGGCGAGGCCGCACAATGTGGCCAGCTGAATTACAACATCGCCCTCCATCACCATGATTGCGCGCTGGCAACGAAGTTTTGTTCTCTTCATCCTGTTGTCCGTGGCCGCGTGGCTGGTGTGGCAATGGCCGCAGTCACCCGCGCGGGCGCTGGTGGGTGCCTTGCTGCCGCTGGTTGTCCACCTGCTCGTGATGGCCGTGGAGTTCGTGCTGATGCACATCACCAACCGCACCGACGCAGCACCGCGTGCCCGCCTGTCGCAGGTGGTGGGTGCCTGGTGGGCGGAGGTGTGGGTGGCGCTGCAGGTCTTTGGCTGGCGCCAGCCGTTTCGCCACGATTCCGTACCCGACTGGCTGCCTGCGCCGCCGACGGGACAGCGCGGCGTGGTGCTGGTGCATGGGTTCATGTGCAACCGGGGCCTGTGGCTGCCGTGGTTTGCGCACTTGCAGGCGCGGGGGCATGCCTATGTGGCGGTCAATCTGGAGCCGGTGATGGGCTCGATTGACGAATATGCAGACATCATTGAAGACGCCGTTCGCAAGGTGACCGCTGCCACCGGGCAGGCGCCGGTGTTGTTGTGCCACAGCATGGGGGGCCTGGCGGTGCGGGCGTGGCTGCGGGCGCACCAGGCCGATGGGCGGGTGCACCGCGTGCTGACGCTGGGCACGCCGCATGGGGGTACGTGGCTGGGGCGTTTCAGCCGGGCGGTGAATGGGCGGCAGATGAGTCTGGCGGGGGACTGGGTGGTGGCGCTGCAGCGGGCGGAGCCTGTGGGGCGGGCGGCGCTGTTTACCTGCTGGTATTCGAACTGCGACAACATCGTGTTCCCGGCGACCACGGCGGCGTTGGCGGGGGCGGACAACCGGTTGGTGGAAGGGGTGGCGCATGTGCAGATGGCGCTTGAGCCTGGGGTGATGAAGGCTTGTCTGGAGGAGGTTGGGCGGGGGTGATGCTCTGGTTATTGGGGTTGGATGCGCTGGTGGGGTATGCGCTGGCAGCTATTGATTTAGTAGTGTTTGGTTGCGTGCGCTGATTTGGCCGTATGCCTTTGCTGAGGGCGGAGGCCGGGAGTCGCCCGGCATGCGAGTAACTTTCTTTTGCTTCGCCAAAAGAAAGTCACCAAAGAAAAGGCGACCCCCAGTCTGCGACCCCTTCGCAGTGCGAAGGGGCAAACCTGCGGCGTGCCGGTTGCGTGGTGCGCCGCAGAACTCACTGCGCGCTGGCGCGCTCCGTTCAGACAACTGCGGCGAGTCAGTTCACGAAGCATGGGCGCTTCGACGCCCATGCCCACCCCGCAACCGCCTCGCCGCAGGCGCAGCCAGCAGGGGTGGGGCAGCCGAACATCCAAACAACCGAACAGCCGGACATCCATTCGGGCCATCGCTGCGCTCGGCCCAGTTTGCGCAGCGCTTGGCGCTTGCGCCCGCGAGAGAGGGGCCGAGCGCAGCGATGGCCCGAGTGGCTGTTTGGCTCCCTTTGCCCCTCTGGATGCGCCGAGGAGCGCAGGGTTTGGCGGATCAGGGCTCGCGATTGTCTGAGCGCAGCGAGTTCGAGCGAGACCCCGCCAAACCCGAGCACCGCAGGTTGCCCCGTAGCGAAGCGCAGGGGACGCAGACAGTGGGGTCGCCCTTTCTCTGGTTCCTTTCTTTCGGCGACGCGAAAGAAAGGGACTCGCATGCCGGGCGACTCCCGGCCTACGCCTTCAACAAAGGCACACAGCCCGATTCATCCACAAGCTCCAGCAACCTCAGCCAGGTATTCCTGGGTGCAGAAGAAGTGCTATTAAAAACGTAGCTTCCAAGGCATGATTCACTGACGCTAGCGGCCAATACCGCCAAAAATCAAGCCGCCACAGCCTCCCGCTCATCCGCAGCAAACTCCGGCAACCCCTTGAGCCGCTCGTAGATCGGTGCAAAGTCCGCCGCCGTCATTTCAAACAGCTGCTCAAAACTGTCGATCACAAAATACGTCTGCTGGTACGTATCGATCTTGTAGCGCGTGCGCATCGTGCGCTCCAGTTGCAGCGGAATGCGCTGCGGCTCCGGGCTCTGGACCGAATACGCCAGCTCGCCCGACGAACTCAAGATGCCCGCGCCATACGCCCGCAACTGCCCCGCCTCGCGGATCAGACCGAACTCGATGGTGTACCAGTACAGGCGGCTCAGCATCTCGCACGACCCCAGCCCCTGCGCCTTCAGGCCGCCCTGGCCGTAGCGCTGCACGTAGTCGGCAAACACCGGGTTGAACAGCAGTGGCACATGGCCGAACAGGTCGTGAAAAATGTCGGGCTCGACGATGTACTCGAACTCCTCGGGCGTGCGGATCCAGTCCGTCACCGGGAATTTACGGTTGGCCAGCAAGGTGAAAAACGGCACCTCGGGGATCAGGCCGGGCACGCCCACCAGCTCCCAGCCGGTGGCCTTGTACAGGCGTTCGTTCACTTCCTCAAAACGCGGAATGCGGTCGCTCGCGCCCAGCGAGGGCAGGGCGTCGATGAACGCCTGGCTGGCCAGGCCCGGCAGCAGCGCGCGCTGGCGTTCGTACAGGCGGCGGTAGGTGTCGTGGTCGGCGGCGGTGTAGCTCGCGTAGTTCTGCGGGCAGGTGTAGTCGGTATTCGCGCGGCTGTAGTCGCCGCGCGGAGGGCGCTCGCTGGCGCCATACACGACAGGTTTGACAGCGGGTTCGGCGGCCATGGTGTGGGGCTCCGCTCAGGCGCTCTGGGTGCCGAGCACGCCGCGCTGGATCTGGTCGCGCTCCAGCGACTCGAACAGCGCCTTGAAGTTGCCTTCGCCAAAACCGTCGCGGTAGTCGCCTTCGCGCTGGATGAATTCGAAGAACACCGGGCCCAGCATGGGCGTGGAGAAAATCTGCAGCAAGAGGCGGGGCGTGCCGTCGGCGGTGGTGCCGTCCAGCAGGATGCCGCGCGACTGCAGTTCGGGCACCGGCTGGCCGTGGCCGGGCAGGCGGGTGTCCAGCATCTCGTAGTACACGTCGTTGGGCGCGGTGGCCAGTTGCACGCCGGCCATGCCCAGCTTGTCCACCACGTCCAGCAGGTTGTCGCAGATCAGAGCGATGTGCTGGATGCCTTCGCCGTTGAACTGCATCAAGAATTCTTCGATCTGGCCGCCGCCCTGCTTGGATTCTTCGTTCAGCGGGATGCGGATCTTGCCGTCGGGCGCCGTCATCGCCTTGCTGGTCAGGCCGGTGTATTCGCCCTGGATGTCGAAGTAGCGGATCTCGCGGAAGTTGAACAGCTTCTCGTAGAAGTTGGCCCAGAAGCCCATGCGGCCGCGGTACACGTTGTGCGTGAGGTGGTCGATCTCGTTCAGGCCATGGCCCACGGGGCGGCGGTCCACGCCTTCGATGAATTCGAAGTCGATGTCGTAGATGGACTTGCCGTCTTCAAAGCGGTCGATCAGATACAGCGGCGCGCCGCCGATGCCCTTGATGGCGGGCAGGCGCAGCTCCATGGGGCCGGTGGGGATGTCGATGGGCTGTGCGCCCAGTTCCAGCGCGCGGTTGTAGGCCTTGTGCGCGTCCTTCACGCGGAAGGCCAGGCCGCAGGCGGACGGGCCATGCTCGGCGCCAAAGTAAGCCGCCTGGCTGTGGGGCTCGCGGTTCAGGATGAAGTTGATCCCGTTCTGGCGGTACAGCACCACGTCCTTGGAACGGTGTTTGGCAACCAGCGTGAAGCCCAGCTTGTCAAACACCGCCTCCAGCACGCCGGGCTGGGGCGAGGTGAATTCGACGAACTCGAAGCCCATCAGGCCCATGGGGTTGTCCCAGGCTTCAAGCTGGGCGGTGGTTTGTTGCGGCAGGGCGGCGTTCATGGGGTGTCTCCGGCATTCGTTGATGAATGTCATGGACTGTAGGCGCGCCCAGCCTCATGTTTCTGGCGAAATCAAGAGGCTTTGCCGCTTGATTTGCAGGAATCTTGTGAAATGTCAAAATTTTGCGCAATCTGGCGGCGCATTAGGCAGGGCTGGCCGCCGCAGCGCTGCGGTGTCGCCAGGAACTCCATGGACGCTAGGAACCCGAAGTGCCCGCGTTGAGTCGGCGCAGCGCCAGGGCGGCGTCGATGCGTTGCTGTTCTTCGGGTGAAAAAAGCTGCTGGCGCAACTGCTGCAGGCCGGGGCCCTCGCCCTGTTGCGTGCGGGCTTGGCTGTACTGGTCCAGGCGCTGGTTCCAGTGCTGTTCCTCCCGGTCCAGCTGGGCCATGGCCTGGGCCGCTGCCGGGCCGTATTGCGCGCTGCGGGCGGCGTAGCGGGTGCGTTCGTCGGCGTTGCTGGCGTTGAAGGCGGCCGTCTGCGCGGCGGCGGCCATGTGGGCGGTGGCGGCACTGCGTTCGGCGCGGCGCTCGGCGGAGAGTTCGTTGTCGGCCGCCTGCAGCGCCTGGGCGCGCTGCTCGGGGCTGAGCTGGGTGTTGCGCGCAATCTCCAGGCGCGCCAGGGTGTAGCGGTCCAGGTCGGCCTCGCGCGCAAACAGGGCGTCGTATTCGGCGTCGTCAAAAAACTGCAGGCGCACCTTGTGGCGCGCCTCCAGGGCATCGCGCAGGGCGCGTGGGTCGGTCAGGTCCTGCGGCGCGCGCAAGCTGCCCAGGGCCACGCGGTAGTCCACGTAGCGCTCGGCCAGGGCCAGCGCGCGCGCGGCCAGGGCGGCGGGGAAATGCTGGCCCACCAGGGCGGCCAGGCGCTGCTTGAGCGTGGCCGGGTCGCTGGCGTCGCCCGCTTCCATCAGCAGGGCCTCCAACGTGTCGCGCAGACCATGCACCAGCAGCGGGTCGGCCGAGCCGTCGGCAGTGAGGGCGCGGCGGCGTGCAAAAAAGCTGTGGTCCGTGCCCTGTGCTGGCGACGGCTGTGCCTGGGCGCCGGCAGAGGCGGCGGCCGCCCCTGCCGGGGGCGGGTGTTCGCCTCCCGCGCCAGACCCGGCAGGGCCTCCCAGCCACCCCACCACGGCGGCCGTGGTGAGGGCCAGGACTGTGGCGGCAACCGCCCAGGTGCGGGAGCGCTGTGCCATGGCCTACAAACCTTGCAGCTTGAGGCGATTGGCGTGCTGGCGGTACAGCGTCACCGGGTCGGTGGAGAACCAGTCGCGCAGGCCCAGCAGCTGGTTGACTTCGTCGAGGTGGTTCTGGCGGTAGTCCCCCAGGGACTGGCCCAGGCGCGACGAGCAGGCCGACACCAGGCCGTCGTTGGCTTCGCCAAACACCAGGCTCAGCGTGGCCAGCAAGGCGTCGCTGGCATCGAGCACGTTGGTCAGGGGCAGGGTGCCGGTCCAGGAGTAGTAGCGCACGCCGTTCACCAGTTCGGCGCCGCTGCCGCAGCCGGAGGCGGGCACGCCTTGCGGGAAGCGGCTGTTGAATTTGGCCGAGCCTGCGGTGGTCAGCGAGTCCAGCGCGGCCGTGGGCATCTGGGGCAGGCCGGTGCCGCCCGAGGTCAGGTTGATCAGGCCCACCAGCGCGCTGGCTGCAGCGCTGGCCAAGGCTTCAGACACCGACCCTGCAGGCGCCACGCCGCGCAGGATGTCGGCCACGCGCGAGCCCCGGTTCACGCCGCCAATCGACGTGACCGATGCCACCAGCTGCGGTGCCACGCCCGCCACATAGCGGGTGGTGGGGCCGCCGTGCGAATGGCCCACCAGGTTCACCTTGGGCGCACCGGTCAGCGCCAGGATGGTCTTGACCTGTGCCAGCAATTGCTCACCGCGCACCTCGGTGCTGTTGGCGGCCGACACCTGGGCCACGTAGACCCTGGCGCCGCCCTGGCGCAGCGCGTCGGGGATGCCGTAGAAGTAATCGATGCCCAGGGCCGAGTCAAAGCCGAACAGCCCGTGCACCAGCACGATGGGGTAGCGGGTCTGGGTGTAACCCGTTTGCGCCTGTGCGCCCACGCCCAGCAGCAGCAACCCCGCCGTTGCCGCCAGCACCAGTCGCCGCAAAAAGCGGCTGAAAAATCCGGTCATGTGTTTGTCTCCGTTGGTATGGTTTCTTATGGTTGCAAAAACGAACGACCGTTCTTTTTTGCAGGATCAATTCTTGTATTCAGCCCAGGGAGTCACTATCGGGACATACCCGCGTGTGCGGCGCAGCATGCAGGGATGGCACGGTTTTTCATAAAATCCTGCGCCATGAAAGCCTTTGACGCACTCGACAAGCTGGACCGCGCCATCCTGCGCCGCCTGCAGGACAACGGCCGCGAGACGTACGACGTCATCGGAGAACAGGTGGGCCTGTCGCCCAGCGCGGTGCTGCGCCGCGTCAAGCGGCTGGAGGACAGCGGTGTGATCCATCGTTACGTGGCCCTGGTGCAGCCCGAGGCGGTGGGGCTGGGGCTGACGGCGTACCTGAACGTGCGGCTCGAAAAACACACCGAAAGCCACAAGCGCAACCCCATGGACCTGTTCCGCGCCAGCGTGCAGACCTGGCCCGAGGTGGTGGAATGCGCATCGCTCACCGGCGAAATGGACTACCTGCTGCGCGTGGTGGTGGCCGACATGGCGCACTACAGCCGCTTCATCATGGACACGCTGCTCAAGCACCCCAGCGTGCAGGACTGCAAGACCAGCTTTGTGCTGGACCGTGTGAAGGCGACCACGGCCGTGCCGGTGTAGCCCGGCACCGGTCTTCCGCGTTGACGGAGTCTGTGCAGGTCGCAGGCGGGACTCCTTGCGGCGTCTCCCGGCGCTGCGGAGGTTGCTGCAAGGCGCTCCGCGCTATACGCTCTGGCTGGTGCGCAGGGGCGGGGCGCACACGGAAGTACGGCCAACCCTGCCGTCGCCTGTGCGGCCCCTTGCAGAGGAGATCCTGTCCATGAAAACTCTTAATTTGATAGCTGTTGAGGCATGACCATAAAGCGCTTGGTGCCGATTTCTTCGCATTTTGAGCAGGATCACTATTTTGTTGCGGCGCAGCAATTTGGACTGGAAAAAATGAGGGAAAACCCTTATATTTGGCAGCATGTTCGCAACCAAAGACTGGCTCAAGGCATCCTGGTACGCAGGCCGGGACATGCTGCGCCCGGTAACCGGCGGCTCTTCTGCCTCTGACATCCACATCCACCAGCAGGAGACGCCCGTGATGGTTCCTATCCGCTCCCTGGGCCCTTCCTACCGGGAGCGGATCACCCAGCACCTGCTGCAGCTGGAGCCTGCAGACCGCTACCTGCGTTTTGGCTATGCCGCCAATGACGAACAGATCCGCCGCTACGCGGAGCAGCTCAACTTCGAGCGCGACGAGATCTTTGGCATCTACAACCGCCGCCTTGAGCTCATCGCCATGGCCCACCTGGCGTTCTCGGAAAACCCCGACCACAAGCCCTGTGCCGAGTTTGGCGTGTCCGTGCTCAAGCAGGCACGGGGGCGCGGCTTTGGCGCGCGCCTGTTCGAGCGCGCCGTGATGCACGCGCGCAACGAGGGTGTGAACATGGTGTTCATCCATGCGCTGTCCGAGAACACCGCCATGCTCAAGATCGCGCGCAACGCCGGTGCCACCGTGCGCCGCGATGGGTCCGAGTCCGAGGCCTATCTGCAGATTCCGCCCGCCAGCCTCGACACGCGCATGACAGAAATGGTCGAGCAGCAGTTCGCCGAGGTGGACTACCAGCTCAAGAAGCAGGCCAAGCAGTTCTGGGATTTCCTGGCCGGCGTGCAGGAAGTGCGCAGCGGCGTGCGGCACGGGCGCCACCAGTCAGCCGAGTGACGGACCGGCGGCGGCGGACTGCCGCCCGGCGTGCGGGCCGTGGGGTGGCGGCCCGTCACGGCAATCCGCTATCCTAGCGGTTCGATCCACCACCGCACGTCCTGCATTCCAAGACAGTGTCCGACCCACACCCAGCGCGACCTCCTGAAAGGGAGGACAAGCGCTCCTTCCTGCAGAAAGTGGCCGAATTCATCCACCCCGGCCCGGACTCCACGGAAGAACTCATCGAAACCCTGGCCGAGGCCGAAGACAACGAGGTCATCGGCGCCGAATCGCGCGTGATGCTGGAGCGCGTGATCCGCATGGCCGACATGACGGCGGGCGACGTGATGGTGGCCGCCCCCCGCATGGACCTTGTCAACATCGACGCGCCTTTTGACGAGCTGCTGCACCTGGTGATCAGCACCGCGCATTCGCGGTTTCCGGTGTACCAGGGCGAGCGCGAGAACATCATCGGCATCCTGATGGCCAAGGACCTGCTCAAGCTGCAGCGGGCGCCTGAACTGAACATCCGCGCGCTGCTGCGCCCGGCCGCGTTTGTGCCCGAGAGCAAGGGCCTGAACGACCTGCTGCGCGAGTTCCGGGGCAACCGCAACCACCTGGCCATCGTGATCGACGAGTTTGGCCGTGTGGCCGGGCTCATCACCATCGAAGACGTGCTCGAGCAGATCGTCGGTGAGATCGAGGACGAGTTCGACATCCCCGAAGACGACGGCGACATCTTTGGCCTGGCCGACCACACCTACCGGGTGAGCGGCGACACCCCCATCGAACGCGTGGCCGAGGCCTTTGAGGTGGCGATTGCAGGCAGCGACCCCGACAGGCATTTCGACACCATCGGCGGCCTGATTGCCCACGAGATGGGCCATGTGCCCAAGCGCGGCGAGCACCTGCAGCTCGGCGGCCTGCATTTTGTGGTGCTGCACACCAAG
>DATLGV010000743.1:0-1524 GCA_035540275.1 Acidovorax sp.
GGCCGTGGTGCCGCAGGAGCTGTGCTCGCGCCGCGTGCCAGGCGGCGTGGGCTCGGTGGACTACAGCCGCTCCAGCGCAGCCTGCAATGCCGAAGGCAGCGTGAGCCTGCGCGGCGGCGACATCCAGCAGCTGGTGGCCCAGGCCTACCTGGATGTGGCCAACGCGAAGTACGGCGGCGCCGACATCACGCTGCAAAGCGGCGGCGGCGTGCGCATCCCGCTGCAGGGCACCGTGACGGCCGCGCAGGTGATCCAGGTGCTGCCGTTTGGCAACATGCTGTTCCGCCTGGACATCACCGGCGCGGAAGCCAAAGGCATGCTCGAAGACGGCCTGGAGGCCGTGTACGGCCCGGGCGGCTCCACCGGCCCGTACCCCTACACCGGCGGCCTGCGCTACGACGTGAACGCCAAGGCCGCCTTCGGCAGCCGCGTGAGCAACATCGAAGTGCGCAACCCCGCCACCGGCACCTGGGGCCCGCTGGACCCCGCCAAGACTTACAAGCTGTTCGTGCTGAGCTTCAACGCCACCGGCGGCGACGGCTACAAGACCCTGGACGCCGTGCCCGCCGCGCGCCGCCTGGACATCGGCGTGCTGGATGCCGACGTGTTTTTCAGCTACATCGACAGGCAGGCCAAGGACGCGGCCACGGGCCTGCCAGTGCTCAAGCGCCTGCCGGTGGAGCTGTACAGCACCCGGAACTTTGTGAACTGAGTTCTTTCGGGGTCCACGTCAAAATGGCTTCTGGCGCTTGGAAACTAAGGCGCTGGAAGCCCTTTTTCTATCGGATTGATGGGCAGGCATGCGCCTTTGGCGCACCCCGCCGCTATGCGTAGCGCTTGGCCCGCAGGTTTTCCTTCATCTGCTGCAGGATGGGTTGCAGCGAGCTGCCGATGCGCAGCGCCACGCAGGTGGCCAGCACGTCGATGATGAGCAAATGCATGAGGCGCGACACCATGGGGCTGTAGCGGTCGTAGCCCTCGGGGTGGTCGGCCGCCAGGTGGATCTGGCAGGTGCTGGCCAGGGGCGAGCCGCTGGCGGTGATGACGATGGTGGTGGCGCCGTTGCGGCGGGCAATGTCTGCTGCGTCCATCAGGTCGCGGGTGCGGCCCGAGTTGGAGATGATCACTGCGCAGTCGCCCGGGCCCAGCAGGGTGGCGCTCATCACCTGCATGTGTCCGTCGCTGCTGGAGATGGAGGTCACGCCCAGGCGAAAGAACTTGTGCTGCGCGTCCTGCGCCACGATGCCCGAGTTGCCCACGCCGTAGAAGCCGATGCGCCGCCCGGCGCGGCCGGCCTGCGCGAGCAGCTCGATCGCGCGCTCGTAGGCCGCGCCCGGCGCCTCGTTGCGCAGCTGCAGCATCCCCGCCACCGCGTTGTCGATCACCTTGACGATCAGCTCCGGCGCGCGGTCGTCCTCGTCGACCGAGCGGTGCACGAAGGGCACGCCCTCGTTGACGCTGCCGGCGAGCTTGCGCTTGAAGTCCGTCAGCCCGTCGTAGCCGACGCTGCGGCAGAAGCGCACC
>DATLGV010000744.1:0-1660 GCA_035540275.1 Acidovorax sp.
CCCTCACGCTGGCCCATGGCGACTTTGCAGCGCTATGGACCGAGGCCGACCTCGTCATCGTGGCCACACCCATGGCAGCTTTGCGCGGCATGCTGCAGGCCCTGCACGGCTGCGCCGCGCCCGTGGCCTGGCTGTGCAAAGGCTTTGAGGCTGTGCCTGCGGGTGCCGAATCGGCGTCTTTTGGGCTGCTGGCGCACGAAGTACAGGCCCTGGTAGCTCCTGGGCTGATGGCAGGCGTATTCAGCGGCCCCAGCTTTGCGCAAGAAGTGGCGCTGGGCCAGCCCACCGCCCTGGTGGCTGCCAGCCCCCATGCGCAGGTGCGCGATGCGCTGGTCAGCGCCTTCCACAGCCCCAGCGTGCGCGTGTATGCCAACGAAGACATCGTGGGCGTGGAGGTGGGTGGCGCGGTGAAGAATGTGCTGGCCATTGCCACCGGCCTGTGCGACGGGCTGGCGCTGGGCCTCAACGCCCGTGCCGCGCTCATCACGCGCGGCCTGGCCGAGATGACGCGGCTGGGCCTGGCGCTGGGCGCACGGCCCGACACCTTCATGGGCCTGTCGGGCCTGGGCGACCTGGTGCTGACCGCCACGGGAGACCTGTCGCGCAACCGGCGCGTGGGCATGTTGCTGGCCGAGGGCAAAACCCTGCCGCAGGCCGTCGAGTCGCTGGGCCATGTGGCCGAGGGCGTCTACAGCGCCCGCACCGTGGCGCAGCGGGCGGCTGCGCTCGGGGTGGACATGCCCATCACCCGCGCGGTGGTGGCGCTGCTCGATGGTCAGCTCACTCCGGCCGATGCGGTCGTCACCCTCATGGGGCGCGGGCCCGCATCCGAGCTCATGTGACCCCGAAGTGCCCACGAAAACAAAAGGCCCCTGCGGAATTCCGCAGGGGCCTTTTTGCGGCGCTGTTTGCAATGCGCACCGGGGTCTGGATTCAGAACACCCCAAACAGCATCAAAAGCAGCACGACCGACAGCGGGACGCCAAGCAACCAGGCAATGAGAGGCATGGGAATCTCCTTGGAAAGGTGAGAGGTTCAGGTGCTTTCACTGTATTTCTCACCCTGTCTGGACCCTTGTCCGGCTTTGCACCCCATGCCCGTAGGCTCTCACCTACCCCGCGCCATGCGGCGGGTCGCGCCCGCGGCTTCAGGGACCCTCGCTGCGGCCGGGCTTACAGCCCCAGCTCCAGCGCCAGCAGCTCGTCCACCGTCTGGCGGCGGCGGATCAGGCGGGCTTGGCCGCCGTCCACCAGCACTTCGGCAATCAGCGGACGGGTGTTGTAGTTGGAGGACATGCTGGCGCCGTACGCGCCCGTGTCGTGGATCACCAGCAGATCACCCACCTGCGCGGCGGGCAGGTCGCGCGGCAGCACCACACCGCCGTCGCCCTGGGTGAACACGTCGCCCGACTCGCACAGCGGGCCCGCCACCACCGTGGGCTGCTCGGCGGCCGTGGAGCCATCGCGGCGCAGCACGCTCATGGCGTGGTAGCTGCCGTACATGGACGGGCGCATGAGTTCGTTGAAGCCGGTATCGACCAGCACAAAGTGGTTGCTGCCCGCGTTCTTGGTGGCGCGCACCTGGCCCAGCAGCACGCCCGATTCGGCCACCAGGAAGCGGCCGGGCTCAATCTCCAGGCCGAGCTTGTGGCCCACGATGG
>DATLGV010000745.1:0-2931 GCA_035540275.1 Acidovorax sp.
CTGGCCTACGAAGGCCGCCGCCGCGCCTGGGCGCAGACCGAACTGCTGGCAGCGCTGCGCATCGTTGACCAGGGCGACATCGCCGCCGACCGCATGGTCGGATCGTGGGCCGGGGCCATGGGGCACACGCAATTCCTGCCCTCGGTGTTTCTGGCCTACGCGGTCGATGCCGACGGCGACGGGCACCGCGACATCTGGGGCAGCGTGCCCGATGTGACGGCGTCCACCGCGCATTTCCTTGCCCGATCCGGCTGGAAGTCTGGCGAGCCCTGGGGTGCCGAAGTGCAGTTGCCCCCCACGTTCGACCACGCGCGCGCCGACCCCGCCGTGCGCCAGACCACGGCCCAGTGGGAGTCCGAAGGGGTGCGGTCCATCGACGGGGCGCCGCTGCCCGACCTGGCCGGGGCCTCCATCGTCACCCCTGCGGGCGCCAGGGGCCCGGCGTTTCTGGTGGGCAACAACTTCCGCACCATCCTGCGCTACAACAACTCGGTCAACTACGCGCTGGGCGTGGCCCTGCTTGCGCGGCAGATCGACGGCGGGGGCGCGGTGGCCACCCCGTGGCCTCGCGACATCGAACCGCTGTCGCGCGCACAGCTGCAAGCCCTGCAAGAAGCCCTGAACCGCCAAGGCTTTGCCGCCGGCACCCCCGATGGCGTGATGGGCCCCGCCACCCGCGCGGGCCTGCGCGGCTACCAGCGCAGCCTGGGCGTGGTGGCTGACGGGTATCCGACGCTGGAGCTGCTGCAGAAGCTGCAGGCGCCCTGAGCGTGGATGGCCCGGAATACAGATGCACTTCCCAGTTCACAAAGCCAGTGTGCTGATGGGGAATCGCCCTCGCCAACGTAGCACCTGGGTGCCATGCGCTGCAGTCCCTGGGTATGGGCAAATGCTTTTCACCCGTTAGGATTTTTGTCAACACACCATGACCGATCCCATACTGACCTTCGCGACGCAATCGGAATGGGAAGCCTGGCTGGAGGGCCATGGCAGCACCACGTCCGGCGTGTGGCTGCGCGTGGCCAAAAAATCTGCCAAGCAGCCCACCATCACCTATGCACAGGCGCTGGAGAGCGCTCTTTGCTACGGGTGGATTGACGGCCAGAAACAGTCGGAAGACCAGCACCATTGGCTTCAGCGCTTTACGCCCAGAACTGCCAAGAGCCTCTGGTCAAAGATCAACAGGGAAAAAGCCGAGGCGCTCATCAGCGCCCACAAAATGCGCCCCGCCGGCCTGGCCGCCATAGAACGGGCCAGGCAGGACGGACGATGGGATGCGGCCTACGCGTCGGCGCGCACCTCCACAGTCCCCGATGACTTGCAACAGGCCCTGGATGCCAACCCCCAAGCCCAGGCGTTTTTTGCCGCGCTCAATAGCCAGAACAGGTTTGCCATCCTGTTTCGCATTCAAAACGTCAAGAAGGCCGAGACACGGGCCAGGAAGATCGCTCAGTTCGTTCACATGCTGAGTGTGGGTGAAAAGCTCCATCCCTAAGCACCTGTTCAGGCGCCTGTTCAAAGAACGTTTGGGCGATCTGCCAGGGGGCCGGGCCCTTCCTGCACCAGCAAGGGTTCTTGTCGAAGGGCTCCCAGAGGCAAATAATCGCGTTCCCACCCCCGCCTCAGGAAGGAGTTCGCCGTGTTAAACGATCCGTTTGCCCAGCTCAAAACCATCCAGCGAGAGGGATGGTCTCTTTTTGCACCGCTCGAAGCCGTCACCACCACGACCGCCGCGGAACTCGTCAAACACGCAGGCATCCGAGCGAACCAGCGGGTGCTCGACGCCTGCTGTGGCACCGGCGTGGGGGCACTGACTGCAGCGCGCATGGGCGCGAAGGTCTCCGCGCTCGACCTTTCGCCCGTGCTGATCGAGCACGGGCGGCAGCATGCTGCACTGGCGGGTGTCGAGATTGAATTCACCGAGGGCGATGTCGAAGCCCTGCCGTACGCGGACGCAACTTTCGATGTGGTGATCAGCCAGTTCGGCCACATGTTTGCACCCCGGCCCGACGTTACTACGGCCGAGCTGCTGCGGGTGCTCAAGCCGGGCGGTACCCTCGCGTTTTCCACGTGGCCGCCGGAACACTATGTGGGCCAGATGTTTGCGCTGGTCGGCAAGTTCGTCCCCCCTCCTCCTGGCGCTGCCGCGCCACCGCAATGGGGTGATCCCAACATCATTCGCCAGCGGCTCGGCGATGCCGTGACGGACATTGCGTTCGACCGCTCCATCATGGTGTTTCCAGCGCTGAGCCCGCAACACTATCGCAAGAGCATTGAGGAAACCCTGGGCCCCGTGGTGAAGCTGGTTGCCACATTCAGAGACGAGCCGGCCAAGCTCGCGGCCTTCCGTGCGGAGCTCGACAGCTTCGTTGCACGCTACTTCGAGAACAACATGGTGCGTCAGCACTATTTGATGACCCGGGCGAAAAAAAAGTAGCGCTCGCTTCCCGCTCACCGATAACCACTTGATAACCACGGCCCCACACCCACCGCTGTGGGCCTGTGCACAGGGCTCTTGCAAAAAAACCACGCGGCCCTGCGTCAATGAAAGTCCCGGCTCCCCTGCAGGGCCTGCGCCATGCGGCCCAGCAGCGGGGTCAGGTCCTTGAAGCGCTGGGCCACCAGGTGGCGCACCACGGCAGTGCTGCCGGGTGGGCCAGCGCTGCACTGCCACACCCCCTCCACCGCCAGCAGCTGTGACCGCAGCAGCGCGTTGCGCCACGTGTCCACCATGGCGGGCCAGACGATGACGTTGATGGGGCCGGTTTCGTCCTCCAGCGTGACGAACATCGTGCCCTTGGCGGTGCCGGGGCGCTGGCGCACGGTGACGATGCCGCAGGCGCGCACCTTGCGGCCGTGGGCGGCGCTGTGCAGTTGCAGGGCAGTTTGCAGGCGCCAGCGGGCCAGGCGGGGGCGCAGCAGGGCCAGGGG
>DATLGV010000746.1:0-1542 GCA_035540275.1 Acidovorax sp.
GCTCTCGCCGCCATAGGCCATCATGCGCAGCATGGGCGTGGCATCGCGCCCGCCGCCTGCAAAGATGCCCTGCGGAATGGCGCATTGCGTGGTCTCGGGCTGCAGCAGCACGCGCTCCTTGAGCCAGCGGTCGATGGTGGCGGGCGAGAGGTAGTCGAACAGGCCCATGCCGGTGTCCGGCGTCTCGGCGCTGGACCACATGAAGAGGTCGTCCCCGCTTTGCGACATGGCGTGCAGGTAGTAGGCACGCGCATTGCGCACGGGCTGCCAGCTGGTGCCCATGCTGTCCTGCGGCTTGCCGGTGGTGCGCAGGTCGATGGCGGGCATCAGGTCCTGCGCCGCGCCCAGCGTGAACTTCATGGAGGCAGGCACGCCGTCGCCACGCACCTGGTGCTCGCCCACCACCGAGCTGTCCCGCGACAGGCTCACCTGGTTGCGCTCGTTGGGGTACAGCGCATAGGCCGGGCCCACGCGCGGGCCCCGGTCGGGCACGGCACGGCCTGCAAAGGCCTGGGCGTAGTCGGAGGGCTTGGCGCGTGCCAGGTCGATGACGCGGGGCTGGCCCGCGCGCACGGTGCTGCCGCAGCCCCAGTACAGCAGGATGCGGCCCTTGGGCTGCTGTTGCTGGTACTCACGCGGCACTTCGCCCGGCTCGGCCTGCGTGGGCTGGGCACGCGGCGGGATCAGCGGCAGGGACTCGCCCATGCGCATGCCGGGCGGGATGGACTGGCTGGCTTCTACGCCGGGGCGCAGGCTGTTGTGCAAGGCGATGTCGATGACGCGCGGCGGCATGATGGACATGGCGCGCGCGTTGCCGTATGACGTGTTGCTGCCGCCCCCCATGCCCGGCGCAGCGCCACCGCCCATGCCCCCCATGAGGCTGCCGAGCATGCCGCCGCCGCCGGGCAGGCTGTCCATCTCGGGCATGCCGGCCATGGTGCCGGTGGACAGGTCCATCCACAGCTGTACCTTGGGGGCCTTGGTGTTTTGGGCCTGGGCGCCCAGGCTGGCAATGCACAGGGCGGCGGCCAGGCAGGCGGGGGTCAGAGAGCGCAAAGAGGTTGTCATCGGGTCTGCTCCAGGAGATACATGGATCACCCGGCAAACCATCGTGGGCCGCACAGCGGCTTCGTCGCCGCCCTGTGAAGAGGCCTTGCGGTCAACCCGGGTGTGTTGAACGCAGCGCAGTGTAGGCCTCGCAAGGACGCATTTTGCCCGTGCAAGTTACTTGTGGAAACCGTTTGTGTGCGCTATTTCACGCCATCTTGCGCGGCGACAACGCCGCGCCCCGGAGCGATGAGCGGGTCAGCCGCGCAGGCGGTCGATCAGCCCGTTGAGCGCCTCCAGCGACCCGAACTGGATCGCCAGCTCGCCCATGTCCTCCACCCGGCCGTTGCGCTTGACGCGCTTTTTGACGCGCACTTCGACCTCGGCCATGAGCAGGTCCGACAGTTCTTCTTCCACGCGCTTCAGGTCGCGCGACTTTTCCTTCTGGGGCTTTTGCGGCACCAGACTGAACTCGGCGCCGATCTTCTTGACCAG
>DATLGV010000747.1:0-7050 GCA_035540275.1 Acidovorax sp.
CAAGCGCAGTAAACCCATGGACCGTGCAATTCCCGAGGCCTTGCTCGCGCAGGCCGACACCTTTGTGGCGCTGCGGCGCGACCTGCACCGCCACCCCGAGCTGGGATTCCAGGAACTGCGCACCAGTGCCCTGGTGGCCGAAAAGCTCACACAGTGGGGCTATGCAGTGACGCGCGGCCTGGGCGGCACCGGCGTGGTGGGCCAGCTGCGCCGCGGCACCGGCACCCGCCGCCTGGGCCTGCGCGCCGACATGGACGCGCTGCCCATCACCGAAGCCACGGGCCTGCCCCATGCCAGCTGCCACGCCGGCCTGATGCACGCCTGCGGCCACGACGGCCACACCGCCATGCTGCTGGCCGCGGCGCACCACCTGGCGCACCACGGGCAGTTCAGCGGCACGCTCAACCTCATCTTCCAGCCCGCCGAGGAAGGCCTGGGCGGTGCCCGCAAGATGATGGACGACGGCCTGTTCCAGCGCTTTCCATGCGACGCCCTCTTTGCCATGCACAACATGCCCGGCCACCCGCCAGGGCACCTGCTGTTTCGCACCGGGGCCTTCATGGCATCCAGCGAAAACATCACCATCACGCTGCACGGCGTGGGCGGGCACGGCGCCATGCCGCACCACAGCGCCGACCCGGTGGTGGCGGGCTCGGCCATCGTGCTGGGCCTGCAGAGCATCGTGGCGCGCAACGTGCCGCCCCTGCAGATGGCGGTGATCACCGTGGGTGCGTTCCAGGCGGGCGAGGCCAACAACGTGATCCCGCAGACGGCCACGCTCAAGCTCAGCGTGCGCTCGCTGGACCGCGGCGTGCGCGAGCTGCTCAACCGCCGCATCCGCGAGCTGGTGGAAGCCCAGGCGCAGAGCTATGGCGTGCGGGCCGAGGTGAACTTCCGCGGTGGCTACCCGGTGCTGGTCAACACCCCGGCCGAGACCGAGTTTGCGCGCCAGATAGGCCGCGAACTGGTGGGCGACGCGCAGGTGACCGAGCAGGCCGAGCCCCTTACCGGCAGCGAAGACTTCGCCTTCATGCTGGAAGACGTGCCCGGCAGCTACCTGCTGATCGGCAACGGCGACGCAGCCACCGGCGGCCATGGCGCCTGCATGGTGCACAACCCGGGCTACGACTTCGAAGACCGCAACATCGCGGTGGGCAGCGCCTACTGGGTGCGGCTGGCCGAGCGCTTTCTGGCCGACGCAGCCTGATACGGATTCGCGTTCGGTCATTCGACACCCCATACCGTTCGGGCTGAGCCTGTCGAAGCCTCGCGCGGCGCTTCGACAGCGCTCAGCGTGAACGGTTCTGTATTTTTCCAAGCCATCGGGTATGAGGGCACCGGCCCTGCCCCGGGCGCGGGCATGACCGGGGGGCGCGGCACCCCGGCCGCTGGCGCGCGACAATGCGCCCACTTCCGGAGCCGCCATGGACACCACCGACCCTACCCACGCCTTCACGCAAGCCTGCAAGGGCGAAGGATTCACCGAACTCGTGGAGGTCGAGCGCGAAGCCCACGGCGCCTGGGACACGCACACCCACCCGTTCGAGGCCAAGGCGCTGATCCTGGCGGGCGAGATCCGCATCCGCACCGGGGATGGCGCCGAGCGCACCTACCGCGCGGGCGACATCTTCCACCTGCAGCACGAAGAGCCCCACGCCGAGTGGTATGGCCCCGAGGGTGTGCGCTACCTGGTGGCGCGGCGCAGCAGCGCGGGTTGAGCGGCCCCGAGCACTTTCAGGCCATTTCGGCCTGTAGCCCAGCCATATCGGGTGCGATAAGCTACGCTTTTCATAGCACCTCTTGCGGACAGGCTCAGGTGAGCAGCGCCACCGCGCCCGAGAAGCTCAGAAACGCCAGCGCGGTGGAAACCAGGATGATGCGGGCCACCCGCCCGTTGTTGGCGCCAAACTTCTCGGCCAGCAGGGAGACATTGCTCGCGCTGGGCAGGGCCGCCAGCAGCACCAGCACGGTGAGCGCGAATGGCGTGAGCGGCACGCCCACCGCCATGGCCGCCGTGCCCACGGCCCACACCAGCAGCGGGTGGAGCAGCAGCTTGGCCAGCGCCACCGGTACGTAGTCGCGCACGGGCACGGCATCGCGCTGGTTCATCTGCGAGCGCGCCAGCACCGCGCCGATGGTGAACAGCGCCACCGGCGAGGCCGCGCCGGCCAGCATGGCCAGGGTCTTGTCCACCGGCTCGGGCAGGCGCCATTGCAGGGCCGATGCCACTCCACCCAGCACGATGGACCAGGGCATGGGGTTGGCGGCCATGCCGCGCAGGGCATTGCGCAGGGCCACGGCCACGCCGTGCGCGCCCGCGCCATCCAGGCGCGACAGGGCAATGCACAGCGAGGTGGTGATGACCATGTCCACCGCCATGGTCAGGATCACGGGGCCCGCGCTTTGCGCCCCCAGCAGCGCCACCAGCAGCGGCACGCCCATGAACCCGGTGTTGGGAAAGGCCGCCACCAGGGCGCCGAAGGCCGCATCGTTCCAGCCGATGCGCGGGCCGCGCGTCAGGGCCACCGTGGCCCCCACCATGGCCAGTGCGCACAGCAGGTAGACGCCCGCCACGGCCGGGTCCAGCAGCTGCCCAATCGGGGTGCTGGCCCCGAAGCGGTACAGCATGCAGGGCAGCGCGAAGTACAGCACGAAGGCGTTGAGCCCCGGGATGGCAGGTTGCGGCAGCACGCCGCTGCGCGCGGCCAGGTAACCGCAGAGCACGAGCGCGAAGAAGGGGAAGGTGATGAGAAGGACGGAGAGCACGGGCCGTATTGTCGACGCTGTCGGTGTATCTCACCCGCCACCGGGCCGCTGGACCAGCCACCGCCGTATCTGCGTGCCATGGGCGCCGTGCGCCGTGCGCGGCGGCGCCGAAGCCGTACACCCGCCCACACCGTGGGGGTGCGGCATCGGGTGCCAGCGCAGACTCCTACGGCCTGTTCACTGAATCCGAGAAATCGGCGGTGCGCCGGGATAGCGGGCTGCGGTCCTCGTCGCGCGCCACCAGATAGGCAGGGCGCTGCTTGACCTCGTCGTAGATGCGACCCAGGTATTCGCCCAGAATACCGATGGACAACAGTTGCACGCCCGAGAACAGCATGATGCCCGCCGCCAGGGTGGGCCAGCCGCTCAGGTCAGCGCCAAACAGCAGCGTGTCCACCATGATGAAGACGCCATAGCTGAGGGCCGCCAACGCAATCACACCACCCACCACGCTCCAGACACGCAACGGCAGGGTCGTGAAGGAGGTCAGCCCCAGCAGCGCGAGCGCGCCGAGGCGGCGGTAGTTGAACGTGGACACACCCGCCGCCCTGCTCAAGGGCACGAAAGGCAGGGCCGCCGTCTTGTAGCCCACCCAGGCATACAGCCCCTTCATGAAACGGTTGCGCTCGGGCAGGGCCTTGAGCGCATCGACCACGCACCTGTCCATCCAGCGGAAGTCGCCCGCATTCGGCGGGATTTTGACTTTGTTTCCCAGGTTCATGAGCCGGTAGAACATGCTCGTTCCCACGCGCTTGGCACCGCTTTCCGTGCTCCGGCCGGAAATCACGCCGTAGACCATCTCAAAGCCCGCGTGCCACAGCTCATGCATCTGGGGCACCATGTCCAGCGGGTGCTGAAAGTCGGCATCGATCAAGAGCACGGCATTGCCGCGCGCGTGGTCTATGCCCGCCGAGAGCGCCGACTCCTTGCCAAAATTGCGCGACAGCGCGATGTAGCGCAACGGCAAATCGTCCAGCAGCCGCATGGCCACGTCATGCGTGCCGTCACGGCTGCCGTCGTTGACGACGATGATCTCGAACTCGGGCGTGAGCGCGCGCACAGTTTGTGCGAGCGCGTACAAAAACCCCTCCAGGTTCGCCTGCTCGTTGTGCGCCGGGACCACGCAGCTCAGGCGCAGCGGCGGCCGTGGCAGCGCGGCTGTGGGCGCGGCAGGTGCGTAGTCGGCGTAAAACTCCGCGCCGCTGGCCGGTTGGCCGTCGGTATCTTGCGTTGTTGCCATGTACAGTCGTCTCCAAGGTTCAGGATTGGCGCTCGCAGGCCGCAGGCACGTAAGCGCGCCAGTGCACGGTCAGCGGTTTTCCCGCCGGGGCATAGGGCCAGGCGACTTGCCACAGACCTTCGTGCCACCGCAGATCCGGGCCCGGCTGGAGCCTGTCCAGCGGCGGGGGCGGCGCGGGATTTACGTCGCTACTTTGCCAGACCCAGAGCGCGCCACGCCTGCGCAGACGCTCCTGATTCACCCAGGGAGAAAAACGCTCGTTGCCCGCGATCAGTATCGAGGGCCAGTCTGTCGACGCCACGGAGATGAGCCCCGCCAGCCAGTAGTCACTCGCCACCGTATCCAGCCGACAGTCGGCCACCGACAACCAGGCGGCCTGTGCCTCACGCGCCAGAGCAGCCTGCGGCCAATCCGTTCGGGAAGGGTGGTTGCGCCACTGCGCTCCATAGGCCAGATAGGCCCCCGCCAGCAGCGAGACCAACACCAGCCATACCGCCAGGCCGCGCAACAGCCACGGGCGCATGGGCGCCAACCAGTGTGCGGGCAACCAGGCGGCCACCAGCAGGCCACTGAAAGCCCACATGGGCATGCCCCACATATCCCGCAATTGCTTGCCTGTCACCAGCCCCAGCAGCGTCACCAGCAGGCCAGGCCCGAGCGCGAGGACCAGCAGATAACCCGATCGCCCGGCAGCAGCCACACCCCGACCTTGCGCCGCTTGCGCCGCTTGCGCCGCTTGTGCCGCTGGCGCCGCGTGGCGTTCCTGTCGAGTCCCCAGAAGCGCCGCCGCCACAATCAGGGCCAGCGGAAGGTGGTTCAGAATCTGCGCTCCCAGAAACCGGAACGCATCCAGTCGGGGCGAGGCGCTGGTGCTGACGGCACGCGCGCTTGCATAAGACATGGGCAGCCAGTCGAGCTGCCATAGCCAGTGCATGTGAGGCACCAGCACTGCCAGCATGACCACCACAGCCAGCCACGGGCCGGACTGGCGCAACACGCGGCGCTCGGAAGTCAGCATCAGATACAGCCCCTGACAGGCCAGCAGGACCACTACCGAATATTTGGTGAGCAGGCCCAGGCCCGCCACGAGGCCCAGCGCCAGCCACTGGCGCGGTCGCCCTTCCTGCAAACACGCCACCAGGCAATAGCCCAGCGCGGCCCACACGGGCATCTGCGCCACATTGTGGTTGAACTCCAGCGCCGGGCCTGTGTAGTACGCCACACCCATGGTCAGCACCGTGCCCAGAAAGGCCCGGTCATGCGCCATCAGACGGCAGCCGGTGCGCCACACCATCCACAACGTCGTGGCAATGCACAACTGGCTCAACAGGAAGGGGCCCGCCTTGCCAAAGGCTACATAGAAAAGGTGCAGCACCCAGGGGGCCAGCGGCGGGTGCTTGTAGTAGCCCCATTCCCACTCTCTCCCCCAGGCCAGGCTTTCCACCACATCCAAGGGCAGGCTAGCACTCAGAAGCGGCGGAAGAAACGACCACGCCAGGACATAGATTGCAGCCCCCATTCCGAGAGCGAGCGAGCCAGGAATGCGTGGCAACGAAACATTGTGGGAGGTCATGCACAGAAACTCAGGCGCGGGCAAGGAGGTTGCGAATTGTAAAGATGCCGCCCCTTATCCACTTTCCACGCACGACATGACCGCAAAAACGCCATCACCGCCCGGCTGGCCGGCGACGCCGTCGCGGATACCGGGGGCTACTGCTTGCGCTGGACGATGAGGTTGCGTTTGGCGTCCTCGGGGTAGGCAAAGGTGATGGCGCCGTTCTTCACCTGTCCGATCACCAGCATGTTGCGCGTGATGGCGTCCTTGTCCTGCACGCTGAACGGCTTCTCATACGTGGAGACCACACCGTAGTAGGTCTTCATCTTGCCCTCCAGCGACTCCTTGATGGCCTTGCCGGTGAGGTTGCCGTCGCGGATGCCGAGGAATGAATACATCAGCAGGTAGGTGGCGTCATAGGCGTTGGCTGCGGCCATGGGCACGGCCACCTTGCCCTGGTACTTGCGGGTGTAGCTCGAGAGAAAGGACGCGCGGCGCTCGTTGCTGGGCTCGGCGATGAAGGTCTGCACCATGAGCGCGCCCTCGGCCGCATCCTTGGCGCCTTCGAGGAAGAAGGGGAACGACAGCGGCCAGGCGCCCACCTGCGGCACCTTCCAGCCCAGCGCCTTTCTGCCGTTGGCGATGGCGGCGTTCTCCGGGCCCACGGTGTAGCTGTAGACCACGTTCGCGCCCGCATTGCGCGCCGCAGTGAGCTCGGCCGTGAGGTCCTTCACGCCCAGGTCGAAGCGGGCCACGTACACGGGCTTGAGGTTCTTGGCGGCCAGCGCGGCCACCACGTCGTTGTATCCGCCCTCGCCGTAGCCGGTCTTGTCGGCGAAGATGGCCACCTTGTCCCAGCCCCGCTTGACGATATCGTCCACCATGAAGGGGGCCTGCAGCGCGTCGCGGGCCTGCACGCGGAAGATGTAGCTGTCGGCGGGCGGGTACTTGGTGGTGACCGCCGTGCCGGTGGAGCAGGGCACGATGAGCGGACTTTTGGCGTCCTGGAACAGGTCGATGGCCTTCATCGCCACGCCGGTATTGCAAAAACCGATGGTGGCGACGACCTTGTCGGCCAGCAGCTCCTGCGACACCGCGCGGCCCTGGTCGGGGTCGGCCCTGTCGTCCTTGATGACCAGCTCCAGCGGGCGGCCCAGGTAGCCGCCCACGGCGTTGATCTCGTCCACCGCCAGCTTGATGCCGTTGAGCATGGGCACGCCAAAGTCGGCCGACGGCCCGGTGAAAGGCCCCACCACGCCGACGCGCACGGGGTTGTTGCCGCCCACCTGCGCGTGCACCAGCCCCGGCAGCAGCGCCGCGCCCACCAGCACCCCGGCGGCCAGCAACGCCACCCGCGGGGGCGGTGTCGGCAGACGGCTCCACGGCCGCGGGACAACGGCCGTGGTGGCCGTGGCGGCTGCGGTGTTCAGAGCGACGGGAGGCGGGGCAACAGGGTTCATCATGGCGGTGCTCGGTTCACAACACACCC
>DATLGV010000748.1:0-5667 GCA_035540275.1 Acidovorax sp.
GGACACCGCCAAGGCCAAGGACATCCTGGGCCGTACGGCCACGCTGGAGGTGCGCATGGTGGACGAAGGCACCGAGGCGCGCGCGGCCGAGACCGGCCGCGGCCCCGTGCCGTTTGGCTCCGAGCGCTATCTGGACCGCAACAGCCAGGCTGTGATTGTGAAAAAGCAGGTGGTGCTGACGGGCGAGAACCTGACCGACGCGCAGCCGGGCTTTGACGGCCAGACGCAGGAGCCCACCGTCAACCTCACGCTGGATGCCAAGGGCTCGCGCATCTTCAAGGACATCACGCGTGAGAACGTGGGCAAGCGCATGGCCATCGTGCTGTTTGAAAAGGGCAAGGGCGAGGTCGTCACAGCTCCGGTCATCCGTTCCGAAATCGGTGGCGGCCGCGTGCAGATCTCGGGCCGCATGACCACGGCCGAGGCCAACGACACGGCCCTGCTGCTGCGTGCCGGCTCGCTGGCCGCCCCCATGGAAATCATCGAGGAATACACCATTGGCCCGAGCCTGGGCGCCGACAACATCGAGCGTGGCATCGATAGCGTGGTGTGGGGCATGGTGGCCATTGCGGTGTTCATGTGCATCTACTACGCACTGTTCGGCATTTTCTCCACCGTTTCGCTGGCGGTGAACGTGCTGCTGCTGCTGGCCATCTTGTCCATGCTGCAGGCCACGCTCACCTTGCCCGGCATTGCGGCCATGGCGCTGGCGCTGGGTGTGGCGATCGACTCCAACGTGCTGATCAACGAGCGCATCCGCGAGGAGCTGCGCGAGGGTGTGTCGCCCCAAGCGGCGATCCATGCAGGGTATGAGCGCGCCTGGGCCACCATCCTGGACTCGAACGTGACCACCTTGATCGCAGGCCTGGCGCTGCTGGCGTTTGGCTCCGGCCCGGTGCGTGGCTTTGCGGTGGTGCACTGCATCGGCATCCTGACCAGCATGTTCTCGGCCGTGTTCTTCTCGCGTGGCCTGGTGAACCTGTGGTATGGCCGCAAGAAGAAGCTCAAGAGCGTGGCCATCGGTCAGGTGTGGAAGCCTGAGCCCGATAGCGCTGTGGCCAAGACGAACTGAAGGAGGAAGACCATGGAATTCTTGGTTCCAGCATCACGTGCGCGGTGCGCACATGAGCTTTCTCTGAAAACTCCAACGAAGGAATAGGAATCATGGAGTTTTTCCGTATCCGCAAAGACATCCCTTTCATGAAGCACGCGTTGGTGTTCAACGCGATCTCCTTCATCACCTTCGCCCTGGCGGTGTTCTTCCTGCTCACGCGCGGCCTGCACCTGTCGGTGGAGTTCACGGGGGGCACCGTGATGGAGGTGGCCTACAGCCAGCCCGCCGAACTGGCCAAGGTGCGCGACACCGTGTCGGCGCTGGGCTACCCCGATGTGCAGGTGCAGAACTTCGGCACCTCGCGCGACGTGATGATCCGCCTGCCCGTGCAAAAGGGCGTGACGTCCGCGCAGCAAAGCGAGCAGGTGCTCGGCGCCCTCAAGGCGGCAGACCCTGCCGTGACCCTGCGCCGCACCGAGTTTGTGGGCCCGCAGGTGGGCGAGGAGCTGGTGCATGGCGGCCTGATGGCGCTGGCCATGGTGGTGGTGGGCATCGTGATCTACCTGGCCTTCCGCTTCGAATGGAAGTTCGGCGTGGCGGCCATCATTGCCAACCTGCACGACGTGGTGATCATCCTGGGCTTTTTTGCATTCTTCCAGTGGGAGTTCTCGCTGTCGGTGCTGGCGGGGGTGCTTGCCGTGCTGGGCTACTCGGTGAACGAGTCGGTCGTGATCTTCGACCGGATCCGCGAGGCCTTCCGCAAGTACCGCAAGATGACCACGCAAGAGGTCATCGACCACGCCATCACCAGCACGATGAGCCGCACCATCATCACCCATGCCTCCACCGAGGCCATGGTGCTGTCGATGTTCTTCTTTGGCGGCCCCAGCCTGCACTACTTTGCATTGGCGCTGACCATCGGTATCCTGTTCGGCATCTACTCCTCGGTGTTCGTGGCGGCGGCCATTGCCATGTGGCTGGGCGTCAAGCGCGAAGACCTTGTCAAGCCCGCCAAAAAGGAGGGGGATCCCAACGATCCCCACGCCGGGGCGACCGTCTGACCGGCTAATATCTGTTCATGCACACCACGCCCCCTTCCGTTCCGCAACGTCGCCTGGCCCGCCAGGCGCGACAACGGTTCGTAGAGGGGATCTGCAGCGGGCTGGCGAACCTGGACAAGATCGTTCAGGACTTTCTCACCGCATTGATGAACCAGACGGGCACCGCCCGTGAAATGCAGTCGCGCCGGGATGCCTGGATGCAGTACCAGCAAAAGCATGCCGCATGGACCGAGCGCACCGGCAAGGCGTGGCAGGAGGCGCTGGCCCCGCATGTGAGTTCGATGCGCGGCCAGCTGTTGGCTGGCGGCAGCGGGGGGCTCAGCCAGTTCGAGCTGCTGAGCGACGATGTGGTGGAGAACAAAATCCTCGCATCGCGCATGGCGCTGACGGTGACTGAGCAGGTCAACCACCAGTTTGACACCTTGCGCCAGCGCACCCAGTCGCTGGAGGGCCAGGAGCTGGACAGCAGCGACATCCTGCGGCCCGACACCGTCTGCCTGCTGCTGGTGGAGCAATGGGTGGACGCCGGTCTGTCCCGCACGGACCTGCAAATGGTGGTAGACCCCCTGCAGCGGGAGTTGGCCAACCTGCTGCAAAAGCACTACCAGGCGGTCAACGTGTTTTATGTGGAGCAGGGCATCACGCCGCAGGTCGATCTCAAATCCAAAGTGCGCCGTGCGCAGGGCGGCAGCGCAACGGACAGCGGCGGGGGGGATTCGGGTTCGGGGGGCCTGGCCTCGCAGGCCTTGGCGCAGACCCGCCAGGCCATGGCCGCAGCACGCGGGGGCGCGCAGCCGGGCACCGACCGGCCCATGGGCCCGGGCCCACAGATGCAGCCGGGGCTCGGCGGCCAGCACCGCCCGCACGGCATGCCCACGGCCTTTGCCTCGGGCTCGACACCTCTGGCCCGGGCGCGCCAGCGAGCACAAGGGGTGATGGGGCAACTGCGGCGCTTGCTCACGCAGCCCGCTACCGGTTTCGACATGGTGAATGCACCGCCCGCGTCGGCCGCACTGGCCCATGCACTCACCGCGCACCGCGTGCAGGCCGACACCTACTACAGCGGCGTGGCCACGCTGATGGAAGACTACAGCCCGGCCGCAGTGGTGCAGCTGGTGGGTGCCGTGCGCGAGCGCTCCGCCGAACTCAAGAAGAAGGCGGCCACCACGGGCGAGAAGGCGATCATCGAGGTGGTCGCCTTGATGTTCCAGAGCATCCTGGCCGAAGACCGCATTCCGCCCGCCGTGCGGGTGTGGTTTGCCCGCCTGCAAGTGCCTGTGCTGCGCGTGGCGCTGGCCGAACCCGAGTTTTTCAGCAACCTCGATCACCCGGCCCGCAAACTGATCGACCGCATGGGCGCCTGTGTGTTGGGCTTCGATGCGACCAGCATCAATGGCAGTGCACTGGAAGTCGAAATCCGCCGTGTGGTGCAGGTGATCGAGCAGTACCCCGAGACCGGACGCCGCGTCTTCCAGCTGGTCTATGACGAATTCGAAAAATTCCTGGCCAAGTTCCTGACCGAAAAGCAGGTCACCTCGCGCCTGGTCAGCGTTGCCCAGCAGGTCGAGCAACGGGAGACGCTGGCCATCCAGTACACCATCGAGCTGCGCACCATGCTGCGCGACATGCCGGTGCGCGACGAGATCCGTAAGTTCCTGTTCAAGACCTGGGCCGAGGTGCTGGCGCTCTCGGCCGTGCGCGACGGCCCGCAGCATGCCGACACGGTGGCCTTCAAGCGCACGGCGGCAGACCTCGTCTGGGCGGCCAGCGCCAAACCCAACCGCAGCGACCGCGCCCAGGTCATCCAGAACCTGCCCGCGCTGCTGCAGCGCCTGCGCCAGGGGCTCACCCTGCTGGGGGTGAACGGCGCAGCGCAGGATGCACAGATCAAGGTGCTGACGGACACCCTCGCCGACGCCTTCCTGTCCAAGACCGCGTCCATCCCGCAGGCCCACATCGACGCCATGGCCAAGCGCCTGGCGAACCTGGAAGACTTCATCAACGATGCCACGCTGGGCGACATGCCGCTCAACGCAGACAACATCGAGATGATGCTGGGCATCGATGCCTCGTCCATCCATGTGATTGCCGACAACGGTGCTCCGGTGGACGATGCGATGGTGGCCTGGGCCCAGGACCTGCAGCCGGGCACCTGGTACACCCTGGACCACAACGGTGCGTCCGCCCAGGTCCAGTACGCCTGGCAGAGCCAGCGCAAGCAGCTGCACCTGTTTGCCGCCGTGGATGGCAGCAGCTACCTGATCCAGCTACGCCGCCTGGCTGCCTACCTGCAGGCCGGTTTGCTGGTGCCCCAGGACGAAGAAGGCATCACGCTGCGCGCCACGCGCGATGCCCTGGCCAAGCTCGACGCCAACCCTGAGCGGTTGCTGGATTGAGCACAGGACGGGCGGTGCGCGGCTCTGGATGAGGCGCGGGCACCCACCTGCGTCGCCGTCTGGTTGCAGCCGCTGTTCCTTCTGCCGCGCGGGCTCCCAGGGATCCCCTGCACGAATTGAGCGGCAAGTAGGCGCTACGAATCAGGAGGGGCTGCGAGGCGCAAAACGCAGCAATAGCCGCAGCTATTGCGCGCACTTGCAGCGCGGCAGACCGCCCGAGTCTGCAGATGCACATGGCGCGGTGATTCGTGCAGAGGATCCCTAGCCCTTGCCGACCCTCTGAAACAAGCCCCCCGGCAACCGCGCAACGCTGCCGTCGAGCTCCAGGTCCAGCAAGGCCACCTGCAAGGCCGATGCATCCATGCCCGTGCGTGCGACCAGAGCATCCAGGCCCATGGGGTCATAGCCCAGCGCCAACAGCACGGGGCCTTCCGCCTTGCCAGGTACCGCGGATACCGCGGCGTCCGGGCCTTCCTGGGGCAGGCCCGGAACGGTGGTGGCGGGGATTTTGAGTTCTTCCAGCACATCCTGGGCCGACTCGACCAGTTTGGCGCCCTGGCGGATCAGCGCATGGCAGCCTCGGGACTGCGGGGCGTGGATGGAACCCGGGATGGCAAACACTTCACGCCCCTGCTCGGCCGCCATGCGGGCCGTGATCAACGATCCCGACGCGAGCGCAGCCTCCACCACCAGCGTGCCTTGGCAGAGGCCCGAAATGATGCGGTTGCGTTTGGGGAAGTTGGCGGGCAGCGGCGGGGTGCCCAACGGGTATTCGCTGACGATCAGCCCCTGCGCGGCAATGCGGTGGGCCAGGTCGAGGTTTTTGCGGGGATAGACGCGGTCCAGCCCGGTTCCCACCACGGCGATGGTGGCTGCCGCTGCGCAGGGGGTCGTCGCCGCGTCCAGCGCGCCTTCATGGGCGGCCGCGTCCACCCCCAGGGCCAGTCCCGACACGATGGTCAAGCCTGCACTGCGCAGCGCCCGGGCCAACAGGCGGGCGTTCTCTGCCCCCTGGGCCGTGGGGTTGCGGCTGCCGACCACTGCCAGGCAGCGGTCGCTGGGAAACGGCTGGTGCGCGAGCAGCGACGCCGGCCCCATGAGGTAGAGCAGCAGCGGGGGGTCTTCGGTGTCCAGCAGGGCCTGCGGATAGCGCAGG
>DATLGV010000749.1:0-2904 GCA_035540275.1 Acidovorax sp.
GGTCATGTCACCCACGCCCAGCTGCAGGCCGCTGGCCGACACGGTGACGGGGGGCAGGCTGGGGGCGGCATCAGCCGCCGCAGCGGGCGCCGGCGCAGTCTGCGCATGGGTGGCGACGCTGGTGCCAGACAGCGCCAGCAGGGTGGCCAGGGCCACGGGGTGAAGCGCTGGACGGGCACGGCGGGGAGCAAGGCGGTGGGTAGAAGAAAAGGTGTGGGTCATGTTGATGGCCTGCAACAAGGCATGCGCTGCGCTGGCAGTACCAGATGCGCCTGCGCCTGCCGCCTCGCGCCCAGGGCGCGAGTGGGTGAAAAAATCGCTGCAGGCGCCAGTGCAATGCGCGCCGACAGCTATGAAAACGGGAGTTATCAATGACGCGCAGTCGGGGCACCTGCCGAAGGTTGCTCGCACGGCCTGCATGCCGCGTCCCTTGTCTGCAGGCACGGCGCCACCACTTTGCCGCGCAAGGCAAAACGGCGGCAGCGCCGACCGGCACAGAGGGCAGGGGTGCGCTGCGCGTCAGGCCACCGGCGGGCCGCGCGCATGGAACAGCGCAATGTGGGGTGTGCTCGTGCGCCCCGCCGCATGCACGGGGGGTGGCGGGGGCGCATCGGCAGCGGGCAGCGCCAGCGGGGCGCCCTGCAATGCGTCGCCCAGCGCCAGCTGGTCGAGCAACAGGCAGTCCACCGGTGCATGGTGGGCCAGCAGATAGGGCAGCCACAGGCCATGGCCGGGGGCGGCAGCGGGCCGCGCAGTGGGCCACGCACTGGGGGCCGGGTCCCATGCCTGCCCAGGCAGCGATGATGAAGCGGCCAGCAGCCCGGCATGGGCCTGGTCCAGTGCGCCCCCGTGCACCACCTGGTGCAGCCGCCCCAGCGTGGGCACCACCACCAGGGCCAGCAACAGCCACGCCAAGGCCACGCGCCGCGCCACCGCGCGGCGCAAGGCAGCGAACGGCAGGTGCTGGGGACGAAGGAGCGCGCGGGTCACGTCAGGGAAAAACGGGGAAAGGGTCGAGGCAGAGGCTGCAGCGGCAAAAGCCGTGGATTATTTCACCGGCACCGCATCCACCACGCGGTAGTAAAGCCCGTAGGGGTCATTGGGGAGCACGGTGAACTTGCCCTCCACCACCACGGGCTCCAGCGAATAGCGCACGGGCGTCTTGGCCTTGACCTCGACCATGCTCTCGGGCCCGCCCGGTGTGCAGAACGAGCAGGTCAGCGGCACCGAGGTGAGGATGAAATGCGTCTGCGTCGGCTTGGCATCCAGCGGCACCATGAAGCCCTGGATGCGCTGCGTTGTCTTGTCCATGCCCTTCTGGGCGTCGTTGAACACGGGCAGGATGCCGTCCTTGGTGGTCTTCTTGTTCAGGTCGGTCAGCACCGACCAGGGCACCACATCGTTGCGCTGGGGCAGCGGGGCTATCGGGCTGTTGGGGCTGTGGTACCCCGCACCCGATCCTGATGGCACGGCGGTGCCAGTGCCCGCAGGCAGGGGCGACGACAGCACTGGCGCTGCAGCCGCGCCTTCTTTGGCGCGCTCGAATGCGCCCGGCGCGGGCTTGGTGGCGGCGCCTTGCTGCGCATGCGCACCGCCTGCCACCGCCAGCGCGGCGGCCAGACAAGCCAGGCGAGTTATCTGGCCAAGGGTGGGCAAGGGGTTCAGTGTGCAGAACATGGCGGGTACTCCGGGCAAACAAGCATCAAAAAAGCAGGCGCTCAGTGCGCGTGCTTCATGCCGCAGTATTTTCCAATGGCCAGGTTCCGGCACGCGGCCTGCAGGTCTTTCTGGCACTGGTCGTGGCCTTTGCCGGACTCCAGGCACTTGGCAGCCGCCTCGTGCGCCGCGGCCATCGCACGGTGGCGGGCAATGTCTTCCCGGGTGTCCTTGTCGTTGTGCGCTTGCGCGTGCGCCAGCGCACCGACGAGGAGCATGGGGGCCAGAGCGAGCGCGGTGATGAGTTGCTTCATGGTGGGTCCTTCCAGGTGATACAGATAAATCGGTCGGCGAAAACGGGCGCAGCCCAGAGGTGCGGTCATGGCTGACTGAGCAGGTCGGCCACATCGGTCCGGTAGGCCTGCATGGAAGGCAGCAGCGCCGCCAGCGCCGCCACGCCTGCGGCCAGCAGCGGCACCCCGGCTTCGGCAGGCAGCCAGACCCAGCCCGTCACCGGCAGCAGGCCCTGCGCCTGCAATGCCCAGCCCAGTGCATGCGCGAGGCCGTGGCCCAGCAGCAGCCCCAGGATGGACGCGAGCGCGGCCAGCCACAGCGCCTCCCACAGCACCAGCCCAGCCACGCGGCCCGGCGGCGCACCCAGCATGCGCAGCATGGCCAGGTCGGCCCGGCGCTCGCGCACGGCATTCCACAAGGCGATGAACACGCTGAGCGCGGCCACGGCCAGCAGCACGCCGCCAAAGGCGCGCAGCACATCGGCGCCCACGCCCAGCAGGCGCAGCAGGCGCGTGACCTCGATGGCGGGCGCCGCCGCCTGCATTGATGTGCCGCCGTTGATCAGGCGTGGCAGCGTGATGGCCGCCATGGGCGTGCGGTAGCGCACCAGGGCCACGGTCACCTCGCGCTCCTCCTTCAGTATTTCCAGGTCTTCGGCATCGTTGGCCGTGGCGGTTTCGTGCACCATCCATACGGATTCGGTGCTGGTCAGGATCAGTCGGTCCAGCACACAGCCGCAGGGCGCCAGCACGCCGCTCACGCGGTAGGGGTGGTCGCCGTGCGCATGCCCTCCTCCACCCAGGCCGTGGCTGCCGATGAAGGTGGCGCCGACCAGCGGCGCGCCTTGGTGGCTGGCTTTGACAATGCCGCGCGCCACGCTGGCGCCCAGCACCGCGTCCATGGGCTGATGCCACAGCGCGCCCTCGGCCAACTCGGCGCCGTAGTGCGCCACGT
>DATLGV010000750.1:0-12133 GCA_035540275.1 Acidovorax sp.
ATTATACCCTCCGTCGCTGACACTCCGGCAATGCACGCCTTGCATAACCCTGATACCAGCGTCTATGACCTGCGGGGTGGCGGCTTACGCGCCCAGCAGGCTACGCCACGGGCCCTCGCAGGCGCGCCCCAGTTCAGCGCCCGGCGCCGCTCGCATGCAGGCAGATGGCCGCAGCCGCCGCCACATTCAGCGACTCCTCGCCCCCGGGCTGGGCAATGCGGATGCGCAAAGAAGCCCTATCTTCCAGAGCCGGGCTGACGCCCTGCCCCTCGTGGCCCATCACCCAGGCACAAGGCCAGGGCAAGGCGGCGCGGTGCAGAAAGTCGCCTGCGTGCGAGCTGGTGACCAGCAGCGGCACCTGCAGGGCGGCGAGGTCGTCCAGCGCGAGGCCCTCGATCAGGTCCAGCGCGAAATGCGCCCCCATGCCAGCCCGCAAGACCTTGGGCGACCACAGCGCCGCACTGCCCTTGATGGCGGCCACCTGCCGGAACCCGAACGCCGAGGCGCTGCGCAGGATGGAACCCACATTGCCCGCGTCCTGCACCCTGTCCAGCACCACGGTGGGCGCATCGGGCCGGAGTGACGCCGGTGCAGGCAGGTCCAGGACAAAGCCCATCGCGGCGGGCGACTCCAGTCCGCTCACGTCTGCAAACAGTGCATCCGCAAGAACTATGAATTTTGTAGCTGCCTGGGCATATTCCACCTGCGCCTGCGGCCAAAAAGACTCTGAAAATACTGCCACCGATGCCCGCAGCCCCCGCGCCAGCGCGGCGCGGCACAGATGGTCTCCTTCGAGCCAGACACGGCCCTGCTTGCGGTACGCCGTCGTGTCCTGCGCCAAGCGGCGCAAGTCCTTGACGAAGGCGTTATCGCGGGAATGGATGGCAGTGACGGACAAGGAGGTCATGGCAAATTTTCAGCGCCCGGTCAGGATCCGGCGCGCAGGTTCTGGGCCACGGGCGCAAACGAGCGCCGGTGGTGAATGCAGGCACCGTGCTCGCGCAAGGCAGCCATGTGCACGGCCGTGCCGTATCCCTTGTGGCCGGCAAAGCCGTACTGGGGAAACTCATCATGCATCTGCGCGCACCAGCGGTCGCGGTGCACCTTGGCGAGGATGGAGGCCGCCGAGATGGCCGGCACCAGCGCATCGCCTTTGACGATGGCCTCCGCCGGGACATCCAAAACGGGCAGCCGGTTGCCGTCCACCAGCACCGTGGCCGGTTTGAGCCGCAGCCCCAGGACGGCACGGCGCATGGCCAGCAGCGTGGCCTGCAGGATGTTGAGCTGGTCGATTTCTTCAACGCTGGCCTCGGCAATGCTGCAGCACAGGGCCTTGGCGCGGATCTCGTCGTAGAGCTTTTCACGCCGCGCGGCCGTGAGCTTTTTGGAATCGGCCAGGCCGGCAATCGGGTGCAGGTCGTCCAGGATCACAGCCGCCGCCACCACAGGCCCGGCCAAGGGACCACGGCCGGCCTCGTCCACGCCAGCCACCAGGCCAGGCGGATGCCAGGGCAGACAGGCCTGCTCAGGCTGCGGGAGCGAGGATTTTCTGGATCGCATCGGCAGCCAGTTGGGGAGTGTTGCGCAGCAGGCTCTCATGCAGCGCCGTAAAGCGCTGCTCCAGGGCCGCGATTTTCTGGGGTTGCTGGTGCTTTGCGTCCAGCCAGTCCAGCGTTGCCGCGCACAGCGCCTGGGGCGTGGCGGCGTCCTGGATCAACTCGGGCACCACAAACTCGCGGCACAAGATGTTGGGCAGGCCCACCCAGGGCTGCAGTTGCTTGCGGCGCATGAGCCACCAGCTGAGCGGGTGCATGTGGTAGCCGATGACCATGGGCCGCTTGAAGAGCGCAGCCTCCAGCGTCGCGGTGCCGCTGGCGATCAAGGTGGCATCACAGGCCGCCAGCACCGCGTGCGACTGGCCTGTGATGATTTGCAGGGCATCGCCCAGACCGCACGCGCGTGCCACCTGCTCGATGCGGTCACGCAGTGCGGGCACTGCGGGAACTATCAATTTGATAGCTGGTCGCGCTTTAAGCACTAGCTCTGCAGCCTCAAAGAATGGCTGGGCGATGTACTGGATCTCGGAGGAGCGGCTTCCCGGCAGGATGGCCAGCACTTCGTCCTCATCCTTCAGGCCCAACTGCGCGCGCGCGGCAGCACGGTCCGGCACCATGGGAATCACGCCCGCCAGCGGATGCCCCACGTAGGTGGCGGCAATGCCGTGCTGCGCAAGCAGCTCCGGCTCAAACGGGAAGATGCACAGCACATGGTCTGCGCTGCGGCGGATCTTTTCGACCCGGTCCGCACGCCAGGCCCAGATGGACGGACACACGAAATGCACAGTCTTGATGCCCGCAGCGCGCAAATCGGCCTCCAGGCCCAGGTTGAAATCGGGCGCATCCACACCGATGAACACATCCGGGCGGTCCTTGAGCAGGCGCTCGCGCAGTTGCTTGCGGATGCCCAGCAACTCGCGCAACCGGCGCAGCACCTCCATGCTGTAGCCGTGCACCGCCAGCTTGTCGCTGGGCCACCAGGCAGCAAAGCCGCGGCGCACCATCTGTGGCCCGCCAATGCCGCTGGATTGCAGCCCCGGCCAATGCGCCTGCATGCCATCGATCAGCAAGCCCGCCAGCAAGTCGCCCGATGTCTCGCCCGCCACCATGGCGACGCGGGGGGAATCTGCCATCGCCCAGCCCTCAGCGCGCAATGCCGCGCGCGGCGTCGGCCAGGAACCGCTCCATCATCGCCGCGTCGTCGCTGGCCAGAGGCGCGGACTGCGCCAGCTCTGCAATGGCGGCGCGCGCGGCCTCCAGCGTGAGGCCCTGGCGATAGATCAGCTTGTGCATCTGCTTGACCGCCGCAATGCGCTCGGCCGAGAAGCCGCGGCGGCGCAGCCCCACCACGTTGTAGCCGCGCACGGCCAAGGGGTTGCCATCCACCAGCATGAAAGGCGGAACATCCTGCGACACCGCGCTGGCAAAGCCCACCATCGCGTGGGCACCAATCTTGACGAACTGGTGGATGCCGGTGAGCCCGCCCACCGTCACCCAGTCGCCCAGGTGCACATGGCCCGCCAGCGTCGTGTTGTTGGCCAGTGTGGTGTGGTTGCCCACATGGCAATCGTGGGCAATGTGGGTGTAGGCCATGATCCAGTTGTCATGGCCCACGGTGGTGATGCCGCCGGCCTGGGGCACGCCCAGGTTCAGCGTGCAGAACTCGCGGATGGTGTTGCGGTCGCCGATGACCAGTTCGGTCGGCTCGCCTGCGTACTTCTTGTCCTGCGGAATGGCGCCGACGGAGTTGAACTGGAAGATGCGGTTGTCAGCACCAATCGTGGTGTGCCCATCGATCACGCAGTGTGCGCCGACCATGGTGCCCGCACCAATGGACACATGTTCGCCAATGACCGTGTAGGGCCCCACGGTGACCGTGGGGTCCAGGCGGGCACCGTCCGCAACAAGGGCTGTGGGGTGGATATTGCTCACGATCCAACAGGCCTGAACCGGTCAACCCACGTTGCGCATGGTGCACATGAGTTCGGCCTCGCAGGCCACCTCTTCGCCCACGCTGGCCACACCCTTGAACTTCCAGATGCCACCGCGCACGCGGTCGATGGTAATGGTCAGGACCAGCTGGTCACCGGGCTCCACAGGGCGCTTGAAACGCGCGCCATCGATACCGACAAAGTAGTAGATGTTGTTCTCATCGGGCACCTTGCCCATGGCATCGAACGCCAGCAAGCCCGCGGCCTGGGCCAATGCTTCCAGGATCAGCACACCCGGCATCACCGGGCGGCCAGGGAAATGCCCCATGAAATAGGGCTCGTTGAACGTGACGTTCTTGATGGCCTTGATGCGGGTGTTGCTCTCCAACTCGACCACCTTGTCCACCAGCAAAAACGGGTAGCGGTGGGGCAGTTGTTTGAGAATTGCGTGAATATCCATCATCGAGTTGTTCTTCCGTTCATGCTGCCTTGAGGGCCAGCTCCAGCGCCTTGATGCGCTCGCGCAGGCTGTGCAATTGTTTGAGTGTGGCAGCGTTTTTTTCCCAGCGCGCATTGTCGTCGATGGGGAACATGCCGGTGTACTGGCCAGGCTGCTTCAGCGAGCGGGTCACCACGGTGGCGGCCGAAATGTGCACGTTGTCGGCCAGTTCCAGGTGCCCCAGCACGATGGCGCCGCCGCCCACGGTGCAATGCGCCCCGATGGTGGCGCTGCCCGCGACGCCCACGCACCCGGCCATGGCCGAGTGCTTGCCAACGCGCACGTTGTGCCCGATCTGGATCAGGTTGTCGAGCTTCACGCCGTCTTCAATCACCGTGTCCTGCAGCGCACCCCGGTCGATGCAGGTGTTGGCCCCGATCTCGACATCGTCCCCAATGCGCACGGCACCGAGTTGCTCGATCTTGACCCACTGCCCGTTCTCCGGCGCAAACCCGAAACCATCGGCACCGATCACCACACCTGCATGGACGATGCAACGCGCACCGACATGGCAGTCCTCGCCCACAGTGACGCGCGACTTGAGCACGGTGTCCGCGCCAATGCGCGCCCCGCGCTCGACCACGCACAGCGGGCCGATGGTGGCCGAAGGGTGCACCTGCGCCGTGGGATCAACCACCGCGCTGGGGTGCACACCGGACGGCCGGGCGGGCGTATTGCGCTGGCGCCAAAGCTGCGTGGCGCGCGCAAAGTACACGTAGGGGTTGTCAGCCACGATGCAGGCGCCGCGCGCCAGCGCGATCTCGCGCATGGCAGGCGCCACAATGACACAGGCCGCCCGGGAGGCGGCCAGTTGCTGTTGGTAGCGAGGGTTGCTCAGAAAACTGAGGTCGCCCGGGCCCGCAACCTCCAGTGGCGCGATGCGGGCGATGGCGGTTTCCCGTGCCCCCCCTTCCAGCAAACCACCGAGCGCATCAACGATGTGCCCGAGAAGCAAGCTGCTCACGCGCCACCTGTCCTGCGCAGCGGCTTACTTGGCAGCAGCAGCGGCATTCAGGGCCTTGATCACCTTGTCGGTGATGTCATGCTTGGGGTTGATGTAGACGGCCTCTTGCAGGATCACGTCATATTTCTCGGCCTCGGCAACCTGCTTGACCACCTTGTTGGCGCGCTCCAGCACTTGCGACAGCTCTTCATTCTTGCGCGCGCTCAGGTCTTCCTGGAATTCACGGCGCTTGCGCTGGAAGTCGCGGTCCTGGTCCACCAACTGGCGCTGGCGCGTCGTGCGCTGGCTTTCTGCCATGGTGGGTGCTTCACGCTCGAACTTGTCGCTGGCGGTCTTCAGGGTATTGCCCATGTCCACCAGTTCTTTCTCACGGCGGGAGAACTCCTGCTCCAGTTTGGCCTGCGCAGCCTTGGCTGTGGTGGCTTCACGGAAGATGCGATCGGTGTTGACGAAACCGGCTTTGAACTCTTGCGCTTGTGCAGGGGCTGCGATGGCAACGGTGCCCAGCAGCAAGGCCACGGAGAGATGGCGAGAAAAGGATTTCATTAGAAAGACGTTCCAATCTGGAATTGCAGTTTCTGGATTCTATCGCCGGCGAACTTGCGCACCGGCTGCGCAAACGCCAAACGCAGGGGACCGAGCGGCGAAATCCAGCTCAGACCCAAGCCCACGGATGCACGCATGTCACTGAAGGTAACTTTGTCGTTTTCGCCGTACACATTGCCCACATCCAGGAAGGTGAAGATGCGCAGGGTCCGGTCATTGCCCGCGCCCGGGAACGGAGCGATTAGCTCCGTGTTCAGCGTGACCTTCTTGGGTCCGCCCAACGAGGCCCCGGTCACATCCCGCGGGCCCAGAGTGCCTTGGTCAAAGCCACGCACCGAGCCCAGGCCGCCGGAGTAGAAGTTCTTGAACACCGGGAACGGACGGCCGTTCATGCCCTTGCCATAGCCTGCTTCACCGTTGAAGGCAATGGTAAAGCGCTTGTTGAGGGGAATGTATTGCTGGTACTGGTAGTTGGCCCGCACATAGCGCGCATCGCCCGCCACAGACCATTCGGAATTGAGGCGCTGGTAACGTCCGGAATTGGGCGCCAGAGCACTGTCCCGGTCGTCACGGGACCAGCCCACCGTCAAAGGAATCGACGTGCTGCTGTAGCCGAACTTGTCGGCATAGAACAGGTAGGTGGCCGGGATGTTCGTCCCAGGCTTGATGCGGGTCTGCTCCAGCCCGCCGCCAAAGAACACCGTGTCCGTCTCGCTGAAAGGCACGCCAAAGCGCGCCGAAGTACCGGTGGTGACCAGCTGGTAGTTGCCCCCCTGGTCTTCATACGGCTTGTCGGTGCGGTAGTACACATCGAGCGTGCGCGAGATGCCTTCGGGCGTGAAGTAGGGGTTGGTGGTGCTGAACACCAGCGTGCGGCGGTACTTGCTGGTATTGACGTTGACGCCCAAATAGTTGCCGGAGCCAAAGATGTTCTCCTGCTTGATGCCAAAAGAGAGCGACGCTTTTTCGGCACTTGAAAAACCCACGCCCAGCTGCAACGATCCGGTGGGCTTTTCTGCCACGTTGATCACCAGATCGACCTGGTCGGGCGAGCCTGGCACCTCCTGCGTTTCGACGTTGACGTCCGTGAAAAAGCCCAGACGGTCCACGCGGTCGCGGGACAGGCGAATCTTGTCGCCGTCGTACCAGGAGGCCTCGTACTGGCGGAACTCCCGGCGAATGACTTCGTCGCGCGTGCGGTTGTTGCCACTGACGTTGATGCGGCGCACATAGGCGCGGCGCGCTGGCTCGGCCTGCAGCACGAAATGGACACGATTGTTCTCGCGGTCAATTTCAGGCACGGCCTCCACACGGGCAAATGCAAAGCCAAAGCGGGCAAAGTATTCGGAGAACGCCTTCGTGGTCTCTGTCACCTGGTCGGCGTTGTAGGGCTCACCGGGGCGGATGGTCACCAGCGACTTGAACTCGTCGTCGCGGTCCAGGTAATTGCCTTCAAGCTTGACGCCCGACACCACATAGCGCTCCCCTTCCGTGACATTGACGGTGATGGAGATGTCCTGCTTGTCCGGGGAAATGGCGACCTGGGTGGAGTCCACGCGGAACTCCAGGTAGCCGCGCTGCAGATAATACGAGCGCAGTGTCTCCAGGTCGGCGTTGAGCTTGGCGCGCGAATAACGGTCAGACTTGGTGTACCAGCTCAGCCAGCCCCCGGTGTCCTGGTCGAACAGGCCCTTCAGCGTCGATTCGCTGAACGCCTTGTTGCCGACGATGCGCACTTCCTTGATGCGTGCGGGCTCGCCTTCGGTCACGGTGAAGGTCAGGTTCACACGGTTGCGCTCGATGGGCGTCACCGTGGTCACCACCTCGGCGCCGTACAGGCTCTTGTTGATGTACTGGCGCTTGAGCTCTTGCTCGGCCCGGTCGGTGAGCGCCTTGTCGTAAGGGCGCCCCTCCGTCAGGCCCACTTCACGCATGGCCTTCTTGAGCGTGTCCTTGTCGAACTCGCGGGCACCCGCAAAGTCCACATCAGCCACGGTGGGGCGCTCTTCGACCACCACCACCAGCACGTTGCCGCTGGCCTCCAGGCGCACATCCTTGAACAGCCCCAGGCCGAACAGCGAGCGGATCGCAGCTGCACCTTTTTCGTCGTTGTAATCGTCACCCACCCGCAGAGGCATGGACGCAAACACCGTACCGGGCTCCACACGCTGCAAGCCTTCCACGCGAATGTCCTGCACCTTGAATGGCTCCAGAGCCCATGCCGCATTGGCGACAAAAATCATGGCTGCAACGGCCGATGCGGTGCGCACGCCCAGGCGATTGATGTGTTTTTTCATGAATGAAGCGAGAGCCGCGGTTGCAGGGCAAGCACGGCCAAAGTGTTAGCCAAAGAGCCGGGTGATGTCGTTGAACAGGGCTATGGACATCATGACAAGCAGGACCGCAACGCCTCCACGCTGCAGCCGCTCCATCCATGCGTCCGACACGCCCCTGCCCGTGATCACCTCCCAAACATAATACATCAGGTGCCCCCCGTCCAAGACAGGCAGCGGCAGCAGGTTCAGCACCCCCAGGCTCACACTGATGAGGGCCAGAAAGATGAGGTATTGCGTGAGCCCCATGCTCGCCGAGCGCCCTGCATAGTCGGCGATGGTCAAGGGGCCGCTGAGGTTCTTGAGTGACGCCTCGCCGATCACCATGCGCCCCATCATGCGCAGCGTGAGCAGCGACACATCCCAGGTCTTGACCACGCCACCCCACAGCCCGTCAAACAGCCCGTAGTCCACGGTCACGAACTCCGGCGCCGCCCCTACATAAGCACCGATGCGCCCTACCGTGCTGCCCGGTTCTGTCACGGCGTCGGGCAATACGTCCAGCGTCACCACCTGACCGCCGCGCTCGACGCGCCATGGCTGCGCCACCGGCTCATTGCCACGCACCGACTGCCGGATCAGCTCGCGCAGTTGCTGCCCATCCACCACGTCGGTCTGCCCCACCTTGAGCACCAGATCACCTTGGCGCAGGCCGGAGCGCTCGGCGGCACTCTGCGCCATGACTTCGCCCAACACGGGGCGGGTCCAGGGGCCGAGGATGCCCACCTTGCGAAACAGCTGGGCATCGGCCTCGCGGCTGTCGATGCGGGACATGTCGAGCACGACCTCGCGGTGGCCCGTGCCATGGGCGGACTGCACGTCAAGGCGCACATTCAGCCCCTCGAGCGCGCCCCGGGTCAGCAGCCAGCGCAGGTCTTCAAACGAACGCACCGGTTCGAGGTCTTCTGCACCCAATGCGGCGCGCTCCACCAGCTCACCGCCCCGCAAACCGGCACTGTGCGCCACCGAGCCCGCCACCGGGCTCGCCAGGATGGCCCGGGGCTCTTCGACGCCATTCCAGTTCACCACCGAATACAGCAGCACCGCCAGCAACAGATTGGCCACCGGCCCCGCGGCCACAATGGCCGCACGTGAGCGCAGAGGCTGGGTATTGAAGGCCAGATGCCGCTCCTCTGCGGCGACGGGTGCTTCGCGCTCGTCCAGCATGCGCACATAGCCCCCCAGGGGAAACGCGCCGATCACGAACTCCGTGGGAGACCCCTGGGGCTGCCAGCGCAGCAAGGGCTTGCCAAAGCCTACCGAGAACCGCAACACCTTGACCCCGCAAGCCACCGCCACGCGGTAGTGCCCGTATTCGTGCACCGCGATCAGAAGACCCAGGGCCACAACAAAGGCAGCAATGGTGAGCAGCATGGATGGATAGTTCCGGAAAGGGACGGCAATCAGGCAGCCAGACGGCCCGCCACATGTTCTGCCGCATGGCGGGCCTGGGTATCCAGATCCAGCAGTGCGGCCAGAGAGTCGGGCTTGGAGGGCGAAACGGCGTCCAAAGTTGCAAGATTGACCGCGTGAATATGGTCAAAACGCAGCCGTCCGGACAAAAAGGCCCCCACAGCCACCTCGTTGGCCGCATTCAGCACTGCGGTGGTTCCCTCGGCCGCCTTCAGGGCCTGCCAGGACAGGTGCAAACCCGGAAAGCGAACGGCGTCCGCCTCCTCGAACGCCAGGGCGCTCAGGGTCGAGAAATCCAGTTTGCTGGCCCCGCTGGCGATGCGCTCGGGCCAGGACAGGCCGCAGGCAATCGGCACGCGCATGTCGGGGGTACCCAACTGGGCAAGGATCGAGGCATCCTTGAACTGCACCATCGAGTGGATGATCTGCTGCGGGTGGATGACCACCTTGATCTGGTCCGGGTGCAGGTCAAACAGCCAGCGGGCCTCGATCACCTCCAGGGCCTTGTTCATCATCGTGGCCGAATCCACGGAAATCTTGCGTCCCATCGAGAAGTTGGGGTGGGCGCAGGCCTGGTCAGGGGTGATCTGCGACAGCGTGGACGGGTCGCGCTGGCGGAACGGCCCCCCTGAGGCGGTGAGCAGGATGCTGTCCACACGGTCAGACCAGGTGGCAGGGTCTTCTGGCAGGCACTGAAAGATGGCCGAGTGTTCGCTGTCGATGGGCAGCAAAGTGGCGCCGCCGTCGCGCACGGTCTGCATGAATAACCCACCCCCCACCACCAAGGCCTCCTTGTTGGCCAGCAGTAACCGCTTGCCTGCGCGGGCCGCAGCCAGGCAGGGCGCAAGACCCGCCGCCCCCACAATGGCAGCCATCACCGCATCCACATTGTCGTGGGACGCTATTATTTCAAGAGCATCTTGTGCTTGAATGACTTGCGTTGGAAGGCCATTGGCCTGCAGCTTTTCGGCCAAGGCAGCAGCGTGCGGTGCGCTGGCCATCACCGCGTAACGCGGGCGAAACTGCGCACATTGCGCCAGCAAAAGTTCCACTTGCGTCGCCGCACTCAGGGCGAACACCTCGAAGCGCTCGGGGTGGCGCGCCACCACATCCAGCGTGCTGGTCCCGATGGAGCCGGTGGAGCCGAGTACGGTGAGTCGTTGTTTCTTCATAGGGTTGTCAGGCTCGTGAGCATCATGGCCAGGGGCAGCGTGGGCAACAAGGCGTCCACGCGGTCGAGCACGCCGCCATGCCCGGGCAACAGGCCGCTGCTGTCCTTGACCCCGGCGCTGCGCTTGATGAGCGACTCCACCAGGTCGCCGGACACGCTCATGGCCACCATGAACAACGCCGCAATCACCAGCAACCACCAGCCCTGCTGCGCCATGCGGCTATAAAAACTGGGCACCGACGCCTGCCAGTGGGCATCCGCCGCCACCCAGGCGAAGGCCATCACCATCACACCCGCCAGGCCGCCCCACACGCCCTCCCAGCTCTTGCCGGGGCTGATCGAGGGCGCCAGCTTGCCCTTGGTAAACCGCAGCCCGAAAGCGCGTCCCGCAAAGTAGGCAAAGATGTCGGCCACCCACACCAGCAGCAGCACCGACAGCAAAAAGTTGATGCCCACGTTGCGGGCCTGTACCACGGCCAGCCACGCCAGCCACAAGGCGAGCACGCCAGCAATCAAACGCAAACCGGCCGGTATGCGGGGCCAGCCGGGCACTCCGGCCTTGAGCAGCCAGGCAGCCGCCAGGACCCACAGCCCGCCGCCCACCACCCAGAGGGCTGTCAACGGACGGTCCACCCAGCCCAGCGCCCACGACCCGGCACACAAGGCCACACAGGCCACACCCACGGCCACAGAGCCTGCCTGGCCAAAACCGCTCAGACGCCCCCATTCCCAGGCACCGGCAGCCATCAAAACCAGCACCGCCAGCGTGAACGGTACGGTGTTGGCATAGAAAAGCGCCGGCAACAAAATGGCCAGCAGAACCAAGGCGGTGATGACGCGCTGTTGAAGCATGGGGGCTTTCAGAACCTGTTCAGGTTCTCAACCCGGCATCGGATCAGGATGCGCGGACAGAATCTGTTCAGAGGTTTTGCCAAAACGGCGCTCGCGGCGGCTGAAGGCGTCGATGGCTTCGTCCAGGGCGGACTCATCGAAATCGGGCCACAGCCGGTCGCTGAAGAAGAACTCGGAGTATGCCGACTGCCAGAGCAAAAAGTTGCTAATCCGCATTTCTCCCCCGGTGCGGATCACCAGGTCGGGATCTGGCACATGGGCCAGTCCCATCGCGCTGTGCAGACTGGCCTCGGTGATGGGCTCGCCACGGGCGGCCAGTGCCGCCGCAGCCTGCGCAATGTCCCAACGGCCTCCGTAGTTGAAACAGACATTGAGCACCAGGCGCATGTTGTCCGCCGTGGCCGCTTCGGCCTGACCCAGACCGTCTCGCACCTTGGGCGAAAGGCTGTCCCGCTCGCCCACAAAATGAAGGCGCACACCGTCCTTCTTGAGCAGCGGCACCTCGCGCGCCAGGGCCATCGCCAGCAGCTCCATGAGGCCGGAGACCTCGTCGGCAGGGCGATTCCAGTTTTCAGAAGAGAACGCAAAAACGGTGAGCACACGCACGCCGCGCTGCACGCAAGCGCGTGCGCAGCGGCGCAGTGAGTCAACCCCTTGTTTGTGGCCCGCCAGGCGCGGCAAAAAGCGGCGCGTGGCCCATCGGCCGTTGCCATCCATGACGATGGCAATGTGGTGTGGCACCACCGGAGATGCAGACATGGAAATGTTCAAGCCCTGGGGCCTAGAGCGTGTTACGCACTTTTACATGCCCGCGAAAGTCGGGGAAAGGCCCGGCGACTAGGCGCAGGACGCGCCGCGGTATGAATAC
>DATLGV010000751.1:0-1808 GCA_035540275.1 Acidovorax sp.
CCGCACTCCCGTGCAGGCCGCCATCGAGGCCAGCCGCCTGCGGCTGCGCCCCATCCTCATGACCTCGCTGGCCTTTGTGATGGGCGTGCTGCCCCTGGTGCTGTCCACTGGCGCGGGCGCCGAAATGCGCAGCGCCATGGGCGTGGCGGTGTTCGCCGGGATGATTGGGGTGACGGCCTTTGGCCTGTTCCTCACGCCCGTGTTTTACGTGCTGCTGCGCAAGCTGGCGGGCAACCGCCCGCTGGTGGAGCATGGCGCGCATGTGGCGCCCATCTCGCACGCCCCGGGCACTGGTGGCACGGCCTACCCCGTGCTGGCCGCGCCGCGCAAGGAGCACGAGTGATGCTTCTGACCACGGTGACAACAAACATCTTTGTGGCCCCCGCCACGTGCTCCGCGCTGCCGAATGCAGCGGGCGTAGCGGCTGGGGCAGGAGAACAACCATGACCGATTTGCTTTTGACAAAGAACTCCACCGATGGAGCCTTGGCCGTGCGCAAGCGCAGCCTGCTGGCGCCCCTGGCCGCCGCCCTGGTGCTGGCCGGTTGCATGACCCAGCCCGTGGCCCCCGCGCCCCATGCGGGCGTGCCTGTGCCCGCCAGCTTCACCGCAGGTGGCGACGCGCTGCCCACGGCCCCCTGGACGGTGGCCGCCCCCGCCGAGGCGCAGCCGCGCGGCGAGTGGTGGCTGGGGTTTCAAGACCCGGTGCTGGCCGACCTGGTGCAACGCGCGGGCACAGCCAACACCAGCATCCAGCAGGCCGCCGCACGGCTGGCCGAGGCGCGCACCCTGCTGCGCTCTGCCGACGCCGCGCGCTCGGTGCAAGTGGGCGCCTCGGCGGGCGTGACGCGCCAGGCGGGCGCTGCCACCACCGGCAGCGCAGCACCCGCCACGCTGGGTACGGCGGGGCTCAATGCCTCGTACGAGCTGGACCTGTTTGGCCGCCTGTCGCAGACCAGTGACGCCGCACGGCTGGACGCCGACGCGCGCGAAGCCTTGCTGCAAAGCACGCGCCTGATGGTGCAGGCCGATGTGGCGCAAACTTATTTGCAACTGCGCGCCGTGCAGGCCGAGCAGGTGCTGGTGCAAGAGAGCCTGGCCGCTTATCAGGACACCCTGCGCCTGACGCAGCGCCGCCTGCAGGCGGGCGATGTGGCCGAGCTGGACGTGGCCCGTGTGCAGACCGAGGTGGCCGCCACCGAGTCCGATGCGCTGGCCTTGCAGCGCCAGCAGGCCCTGCTCACCAACGCGCTGGCCGTGCTGGCGGGCGAGGTGGCCAGCGGCTTTGTGCTGCCGCCCGCGACGGGCGATGCCGCGTTGCCGGTGATCCCGCCCGGCGTACCCGGCACGGTGCTGGCGCGCCGGCCCGATGTGTCGGCCGCGCAAACCGCCGTGCTGGCCGCGCAAGCGCGCGTGGGCGTGGCGCAGAAGGCGTGGTTCCCGGCCGTCACGCTCACGGGCAATGCGGGGCATGCGTCGCCCGAGCTGGGTGATCTGTTCAAGTGGTCGGCCCGTGCGTGGGGTGTGAGTGCGTTGCTGTCGCTGCCGCTGTTTGATGGCGGCCAGCGCGATGCGCAGATCGAGGGTGCCAAGGCGCGCCTGGAGGCTGCGCTGGCGGACCACCGGGGGCAGGTGCTCAATGCGTTCCGCGATGTGGAGGATCAGCTGACTTCGCTGCGTTTGCTGTCCGGCCAGGCCGAGGCGCAGCGGCGGGCGGTGACGGCCGCGCGGCGTGCGACGCAGTTGTCGGATGTGCGGTATCGCAATGGGCTGGTGAGCCAGTTGGAGTTGCTGGACGCGCGGCGCAGC
>DATLGV010000752.1:0-4868 GCA_035540275.1 Acidovorax sp.
GCAGGGGCAGCTACCGCCTTCTTGCGGGGAGCCCGCTTGGCAGCCGGCTTTTTGGCAGCAGGTTCCGTGTCAGCAGCATTCAACCCGGGCAGATCAGCCGGTTTTTCGGAGGTCGAGTCGTTCATCAAGTATTTCCCTGGATACCACCCGGGGCATCCACATGGTCGTCGCGGAGATCAGTCTCCACATCCTGAAAAAAATCATCCACGGGCTGCACAGCAACCGCGTCCGGCACCACCTCAGCAGCCTCCACAGACTGCTGCAAGCCAGCATCGCGCGGCAAGGCTGCCAGCAGATCGGGTTCGGACTCCATGCCCCCGTGGGCGGCTGCGGCCATGGCTTCCAGCACATTGGCGTTGCCGGTCGGGTCATCGAGCACCGGGAGCTGGTCCAGGGACTGCAAGCCCATATCGTCCAGAAACTGGCGGGTCGTGGCAAACAATGCCGGGCGCCCCACCGTTTCGCGGTGGCCAATGACTTCCACCCACCCCCGATCCTCCAACTGCTTGATGATCAGGCTGTTGACCGTCACACCGCGAATGTCCTCGATATCCCCGCGCGTGACCGGTTGCCGGTAGGCAATGATGGCCAGGGTCTCCATGGTCGCGCGGGTGTAGCGTGGCGGCTTTTCGGGGTGCAGGCGGTCCAGGTACTCCCGCATTTCAGGGCGACTCTGAAAGCGCCATCCCGTCGCCACCTGCACCAGCTCCACGCCACGGTGCGCCCATTCGAGCTGCAGTTCCTGCAACAGCACCTTGAGGGTATCGGACCCCAACTCATCATTGAACAGCACCCGCAGCTCGCGCACAGGCACGGGCTGCTGCGCGCAGATCAACGCAGTTTCGAGGACCCTCTTGGCATCCACCGTGTTCATGGTTCAGCGATTCCTGGAAAAGTGCCACGCGTTGCAACGGGTGTCACATCAACAGCAGGGGCAATCATTGGTGCACCGCGCAAAGGCTGGCGCGTTGGTAGAGCCCGGCGGGATTCCGGCGGCAGGCTGGGTCCGGCGGGGCCGGTCAGGGCGCATTGTAGCCCAGGCCCCATTGCGCGAGCGCCTGGCGCATATCGTCCGGCACGGGGGCACGGAACTCCAGCGCCACGCCTGTTACCGGATGCGTGAAAGCCAACCGGTAGGCATGCAGGGCCTGGCGCTGCAGGGCCCCGACCGGCGCGCCACCATAGAGGGCATCGCCCACGAGCGGGTGGCGCAGCGAGGCCATGTGCACGCGGATCTGGTGCGTACGCCCGGTGTGCAAGGTGCATTGCACCCAACACCCCTGCTCGGCCCGCTCCAGGCAAACGAAATCGGTTCGGGCAGTTTTACCTGGGTGCACCGCCAAGTCCACCACCGCCATGCGCAGGCGGTTTCGAGGGTCCCGCCCGATGGGAGCGTCCACCGAGCGGGTCGGGGCCCCGCTCCAGGCGCCATGCGCCATGGCCACGTACTGGCGCTTGACCTTGCGCTCGGCAATCAACGCCACCAGGGCGTCCATGGCCGCACGGTCCCGCGCGACCACCATGAGGCCGCTGGTGTCCTTGTCCAGACGGTGGACGATGCCCGCCCGGGGCACCAAGAGGGCCTTCTCGTCGCGCGCCAACAGGCCATTGAGCAGGGTACCGCTCCAGTTGCCCGGCGCGGGGTGCACCACCAGGCCTGCGGGTTTGTTCAGCACCAGCAGGTGCGCGTCTTCGTACACCACCTCGATGGCCATGGGCTCGGGCCGGAACGCCTGGCTTTGCAGGGTGGGCCGCATTTCCAGAACCACCTGGTCACCGGCCTTGACACGCGTGGCCGCCTTGAGCACCGGCTTGCCATTGAGTGCGACCAGCCCCTGGGCCAGCAACTGCTGCAGATAACTGCGCGAGAACTCGGGAACCAGCTCCACCAGCGCACGGTCCAGCCGCTCGGCGTGCTGGCCTGGGCCCATCTGCAGGGAGCGCAGTTCGCTGTCCGCGTCGGACAGGGGTTCCGATTCATCGGCCAGCAGGAGAGATTCGCCCTCCTGCACCGTGGTCGCCCCAGGAGCCTCGGGAGCACCGCCCGGCGAGTGATCCGCCATCGGACTCAACGGGACGGCAGATAGCGCGCAGGATCGACCGGCTTGCCCTGCCGACGGATTTCAAAGTGCAGCTTCACGCGGTCGGCGTCGGTGTTGCCCATCTCGGCGACTTCTGCCCCTTGCGCACGGCCTGGTCTTCCTTGACCAGCAAGACCTGGTTGTGCGCATAGGCCGTCAGGAAGGTGTTGTTGTGCTTGAGGATGACCAGGTTGCCATAGCCACGCAGGCCAGCCCCCGCGTACACCACGCGGCCATCGGCCGCTGCCAGCACGGGGACACCCGCTTTGCCAGCGATGTCAAAACCCTTGTTGCGGGCTTCGTCGAAACCTGCGATCAGCGAACCCGAAGCGGGCCAAATGAACGCCAGATCATCCTCGCCCGCCGGAGCCGCAGCTGGCGCGGGGGTGGCCGGCGCCACCGCCACCACCGTGCCCGACGCCGCAGGGGTTGCCGGCCTGGCGCCGCCGGCCGCCGAGGCGGGCGCGGCTGCCGGTGCACTGGCAGGAGCGACGGAAGACGACGTCACCGGGCGCGTCACCACACCGTTCTCGGAGGCCACCGCTGCCGGTGCGGCAGAAGGGGGAAGCACACGCAGCACCTGGCCCACTTCGATCAGGTTGGCGTTCTCCAGGTTGTTCCAGCGGGCAATGTCTTTCCAGCTCTGCCCGGACTCCAGGCCGATGCGAATCAGGGTATCCCCAGGCTTGACCGTGTAGTAGCCCGGCTTGCCAGCGTTTTCTGCACCAGGCAGCGGTTTGATGGGAGTGCCCACCACCACGCCGGGCTGCGCTGCGGCCACCGAACCCGAGGACGACGAAGAGGTGCCCCGATCTTCCACAGGAGCCTTGTTCAAGCGGGTGCCACAGCCGGAGAGCACCAGCCCCGCCATTGCCACGGCAAAACCCACCACAAGACCACGCGATACGAACATAAGCAATTCCCTTTACGCAATCCCCGATTTTAGGGGGACAAAATGCACGGGCTCGAGCACGTTTTGTTTCAATCCGTGCGGGGTTTTGTCGATCACCAGCAACATCTGCTGCCCCCCCGACACTGCCATGGGCGCCACCAGACGCCCCCCTACGGCCAGTTGATCGCACCACGCCCGGGGCACGGCGTCGCCCCCCGCAGCGGCGATGATGGCGGCATAGGGAGCCCCTTTGGCATAGCCGAGCATGCCGTCGCCAAACAGCAGGTGCACATTGGCCAGACGGAACGGCCGCAGGTTGTCACGCGCCTTGTCGTGCAGGCCGCGCAGGCGCTCCAGGGTGTACACCTCGCGCGCCAGCAGGCTCAGCACCGCGGCCTGGTAGCCGCAGCCCGTGCCGATTTCGAGCACACGGCCCAGCCCGCCCTGGCGCGCGCTCTCGGCGCCCAGCAGCAGTTCACACATGCGCGCCACCACGCTGGGCTTGGAGATGGTCTGGCCCAGTCCTATTGGCAGGCTGGTGTCTTCGTAGGCCTGGTTGACCAGGGCGCTGTCCACGAACCGGTGGCGCTCCACAGCGCCCATGGCCTGCAGTACCGCAGCCGACGTGATGCCGCCTGCCGCCAGCTTTTGCACCATGCGCGCCCGCACGGCCGACGAGTCCAGCCCCACCCCGGCGGGCGCGGGGGCGACGGCCGGTTTGCGCAGGGCCACGGACGGGGGCGCCGCCACGGGCTTGCCCGCAGCGGCACTGCCCGGCACCGGCAGCTTGGCCGGGAACCCGGGGCGGCGCTGCATCAGGCCCCGGGGGCGGCAGCCGCCCCTGTCGCCAACCGGGCGGCCGTCTGCGCCCAGTAGCCGAGGTTGTCGTGATCGGTCAGGTCCACCTTGAGGGGCGTGATGGACACATGGCCCTGCGCCGTGGCGTGAAAGTCCGTACCCTCGGCATCGTCCTTGGCCGCACCGGCACCGCCGATCCAGTACATGGCTTCGCCCCGGGGGCTTTCCTGCACGATGACCCGCTCTGCCGCATGGCGGCGCCCCAGGCGGCACCACTTGGCCGGGCGCAGGGCCTCCAGGGGCATGTTGGGGATGTTCACGTTGAGCAGCCAGGGGGTTTCGTTGACCAGTTGCTGCGCACGCATCTGCGCCACCAGTTCACGCGCCTTGGCCGCAGCGGCCTCCAGCTCGGCCCAGCCCTTGTCCACCTGCGAGAAGGCGATGGCCGGAATGCCAAAGAGATATCCCTCCATGGCCGCCCCCACCGTGCCCGAATAGATGGTGTCGTCGCCCATGTTGGCGCCGTTGTTGATGCCCGACACCACCAGATCGGGCCGGTAGCCCAGCAAGCCGGTCAGCGCGATGTGCACGCAATCTGCCGGGGTGCCGTTCACATAGCGAAAGCCGTTGGCCGCCTTGTGCACGTACAGCGGCGAATGCAGTGTCAGCGCATTGGACTTGGCACTGTTGTTGTGTTCTGGCGCAACGACCTCCACCTCGACCCCGTCGAGGGTCTTGAGCGCATCATGCAGCGCCACGATGCCGGGGGCCTGGAAGCCGTCGTCATTGGAAATCAGGATCTTCATGGTCTGGGTAGCGGTTGCAACGGATTGTAGGTGGCCGGGCCGCTGCGGCACTGCCTGACGCCGATGGCGACCATGGTGCCCATCGGTGCATTCGCAAAGGCCGGTCGCTCGTGGGACATCCGGCACGCCAGCGCCCCACCTATCATGCGGGCCATCATTGACAAGACCGACCGACAGGAGACTTCCCCAATGCATGCCTGGCTTTGCACCAACCCCACCGGCGTCGAGGCGCTCGCCTGGACGGAGCTGCCCACCCCCACCCCCAGGGCGGGCGAGGTGCTTATCGAGATC
>DATLGV010000753.1:0-2015 GCA_035540275.1 Acidovorax sp.
CGCCTGCGCGAAGCGCTCGCGCCCCTGCCCCTTACCGTGCGCGTCACCACCGCCCCCGCCGCAGGGAGCCCCCAGACCGCATAAGCCCATGGCGTGACAGCCAGGCCCCGGCCCGCCACCATGCCCGGCGGAACACGTTCGATTTCTCATTGCTAACAACCACGACAGGAGACAACGCATGCCCTTCCCACAGACCCGCCGTTCCTGGCTCGGCGCCGCCGCGCTGGCCGCTGCCACCGCCTGCACCGGCACCGCCGCCTGGGCACAGGCCGCCTACCCCAACAAGCCCATCAAGGTGGTGGTGCCCTTCGCCCCCGGCGGCGCCACCGACGTATTGGCGCGCGTGCTGGCCGAAAAGATGGCCGTGGGCCTGGGCCAGCCCATGGTCATCGACAACAAGCCCGGCGCGGCTGGCATCATCGGCACCGACGCCGTGGCCAAGGCCCCACCAGACGGCTACACCCTGCTGCTGGCGCTGAGCAACTCCATGCTCACCAACCAGTTCCTGTACACCAAGCTGCCCTACAGCCCCGAGAAGGACATTGCACCCATCTACCAGATCGCCATCGCCCCCCTGGTGCTGGTCGCCCACCCCAGCGTGCCGGTGGCCACGGGGCCGGAGCTGCTGAAGTACATCGCCGCGAACAAGAGCAAGGTGGCCTACGGCTCGTACGGCACAGGCGCCTACCCGCACCTGGCCGGCGCGTACATGAGCCAGTCGCAGAATGCCGACATGAGCCATGTGGCCTACCGGGGCGAGGCGCCCATGGTGCAGGACCTGCTGGGCGGGCAGATCCAGATTGCCTTTGCCAGCGCACTGCAGGTCAAGGCGCACATCGACGCCGGCAAGCTCAAGGCCATTGGCGTGAGCGGCGAGCGCCGCATGGGCACGCTGCCCAACGTGCCCACGCTGGCCGAGCAGGGCCTGAACGACGAGGCCTACCGCGTGGCGGGCTGGCTGGCCTTTGGAGCGCCCGCAGGCACACCGCCCGCCATCCTGGAGCGCATTGCCGCCGAGGTGCGCAAGGCCACCGAACAGCCCGATGTGGCGCAGCGCATTGCGGCCATGGGGTTTGATGTGCAGAACAGCTCGCCCACATTGTTTGCCGCGGCCATGAACAAGGAACGGCCCGTGTGGGAGCGGCTGATCAAGGCATCGGGCGCGAGACTTGACTGACCCCCTGAGGCGCTGCGCCAACCCTTGCAAAAAAACAGGCTATAGCGTTTGTTTAACAAGCACCAGTAGCTGTCATTTTTGCAGCATGCCCACGCGCTGCGCCGCAAACGCCACGTACCAGTCCAGACACCCCGGGTTGGCCATCGCGTCCTTGTTCACCACCTTGTCGATGGGCTGGCCCAGCAGCAGCTTCTTGATGGGCAGCTCCTGCTTTTTGCCGCTCAGGGTGCGCGGCACCTCGGCCACGGCAAAGATGTCGTCGGGCACAAAGCGCGGGCTGAGCGCGGTGCGGATGGCCGCATTGATGCGCGCGCGCAGGGCATCGTCCAGCGCATGGCCGGGGCGCAGCACCACAAACAGCGGCATGTAGCTCTCGCGGCCCAGGTACTCCAGGTCCACCACCAGGCTGTCGAGCACCTCGGGCAAGGCCTCCACCGCGCTGTAGATCTCGCTCGTGCCCATGCGCAGGCCGTGGCGGTTGATGGTGGCATCAGAGCGGCCATAGATCACGCAGCCGCCGTTGGCGCCGATCTTGAGCCAGTCGCCATGGCGCCAGACCGCGCCCATGCTCGCGGGGCCGTCGCCACCGCCGGGCTGGCGGCCGTGGCCAGCGGGGTACATGTCGAAGTAGCTCGACAGGTAGCGGCTACCGAACGGATCGCCCCCACGCTTCCCCACTGCGTGTGGGTCGCTGCCCCCCGAGGGAGCCTTCGCACCTTGGGGCGGCCCGGCGGTGCTCACGTCGCCCCACAGGTACAGCGGCATCGACGGAATCGGCTGCGCACAGACCAGCTCGCCCACCGCATCCTGCACGGGGCGGCCCTCGGCGTCCCACGAC
>DATLGV010000754.1:0-3654 GCA_035540275.1 Acidovorax sp.
TACATTGCATGTGTCCGCTGATATTCGGGATGCTGACCCGGGATGAATATGCCTTGCCAAAAATCTGTGGTTTCTTAATACAAAAAATAGCCTCTGGTGTGTGAAGTGGCCGGATATCCATATAATCGCGCTGTCTCCAACCCCATTTCCTTATTCAGACACCATGACCAGCTACAAAGAACTTTTGAAGCAGCGTGAAGCGCTTGAGCAGCAAATCAGCGAAGCCCGTCGTCGGGAATTGTCGGAGGCTGTCGCGCAGGTGCGCGCCCTGGTGGCTGAATATGGTCTGACCGCCCAGGACGTGTTCCCCGTGGGCAAGGCTGCAGGCAAGCTCGGCCGCAGCTCTACCGCAGGCACCAAAGTGGCGCCCAAATACCGCGACCCCGCCACCGGCCAGACCTGGACCGGCCGCGGCAAGGCCCCCAAGTGGATCCAGAACGAAAACCGCGAAAAATTTGCCATCTGAAAAACCGGTTTTGCTGTTTTCAAGCAATAGCCCGCTTCTGCGGGCTATTTTTTTGGGCCCGGCATTCGACGCAGGGCTTGCCGCGCCAGACCTCGTTTCTGCAGCCTTTGCACTGGGCGCCAGCAGCGAAACGACCGCAACCCGCATTCACGGGGCGGTTATCGCAAACCACCGCTGCCACGGCCCGGGTTAGCGCGGGTGTCAAAAACCTTCTCGGTACGAGGGTGGCAATCCATGCTGGCTGCTCAGCCTGCACCATATTGCTGTGCCATCTCCCGCAGTACCTTGGCGGTAAATGCATCGGCCGGGAAAAACGATTCCACCGCCAGCTCCTGCAGCGTCACATCCACCGGGGTGCCGAATATCGTGGTGGTGCTGATGAGCGACAGCATGCCGTGCACGCTCTCAAAACAAAAAGGCATCACCACCCCCAGCATTTCACCCGCCATGACGAGCGGGGCAGGCTCCGGGGGCGCAGGGTATTGCAGCAGTTCGGCCTGCAGCGCCAGCAAGGCGGGGTCGGCGGTGGCCTGAATCTGCTGGCGCAGGCGTTCGAACAGGTGGTGGCGCCATTGCGCCAGATTGGCAATGCGTGAGGCCAGGCCCTCAGGGTGCAGGCTCAGGCGGAACACGTTGACGGGCGGTGCAAGCAGTTCGGGGCTGACGTGCGCAGCCAGCAGCGCCTGGGCAGCGCGGTTGGCGGTCACCACGTTCCAGCAGCGGTCGAGCGCGATGGCGGGGCAGGGCTCGTGGCCCTTGAGCACCAGTTCCACCGCCTGGCGCGCCGCAGCCAGGGCCGGGTCGTCCAGCGCGCGTTCGCGGTACATGGGGGCGTAGCCTGCGGCCACCAGCAGGGCATTGCGCTCGCGCAGCGGGATGGCCAGGCGCTCGCACAGGCGCAGCACCATGTCGCGGCTGGGGTTGGTGCGGCCGGTTTCCATGAAGCTCACGTGCCGCGTGGAGATGTCCGCCTCGTCGGCCAGCGCCAGCTGGCTCAGGTGCCGCTGCTGGCGCCAGGTGCGCAGGTGGTCCCCAAAACTGGCAGGTCCCGGCGCAGCGGCGCGGTGTGGCAGCAGATGGCGCGGGGTTCGGCGGGAAGGGGTGACAGAGGTGGCCGGTGTGGATGTCATGCCCTGCATCCTAGGCCCAACCTGCGCGCCGGCCATTACCTGTCACGTCATCGACGCCATGCGCCGCAGCGGCAACGATGCAGCCTTCTTCAACCCCAGGAGCTTGTCATGCTGAACCTGTTGTCTTCTCCCTCCGTCTTGCGCGCCGTGGTCTGGCTGGATGCGTCCACCGGGCTGCTGCTGGGCGCCCTGCATCTGCTGCTGACGGCGTCACTGGCCGAATGGCTGGGGATGCCGCTCGGTCTGCTGGTGGCGTCGGGCGTGATGCTGCTGGGCTACGCGGCGCTGGCCACCGGCATTGCGCGTGCGCCCGCCATGCCGCGCGGCGGACTGTGGGTACTGGTCTTTGCCAACTTTGCATGGGCGCTGGCCAGCCTGGCCCTGCTGCTCGGCGGCACCCTGGCCCCCACGCTGCTCGGGCAGGCTTATCTGGGGGTGCACGTGGTGTCGGTGGCGGTGCTTGCCGAACTGCAATGGATGGGGCTGCGCCGCCTGCCCGCCTGGGTTGCGGCGTAGCGGGGGTGGATGGAACTATCGATGGATTGAAGGGCATTGTGGGCATGCGGATGGGGCGTATGCACCGGCTTTCACCGCGTGCAGGGTGCTGGCGGTTGTGCGCAGCGGGCGCAGTGCAGTGGCATGCCCCGGTGATTGCGCCATCATGGGGGACTGCCAGAATAGGCGCTGTCGCCTTTTCATCAAGGAGTTAGCCATGGCCTCATCGTCCCAGCCGCAAGCCACAAAGTCGCCCAGGCCCGCCCGCCACGCCTTTGCCAACACCCTCAAGGGCTTCCAGACCGCATCGGGCAAGGAGGGCAAGTTCTACTCCCTGCCTGCGCTGGCCAAGCAGTTCCCGCAGATCCGGCGCCTGCCGGTGTCGATCCGCATCGTGCTCGAATCGGTGCTGCGCAACTGCGATGGCCGCAAGGTGACGGCCGCGCATGTGCAGCAGCTGGCGCAATGGGCGCCGAATGCCGAGCGCAAGGACGAAATCCCCTTCGTGGTCTCGCGCGTGGTGCTGCAGGACTTCACCGGTGTGCCATTGCTGGCCGACCTGGCCGCCATGCGCAGCGTGGCCGCCAAGCTGGGCAAGAGCCCCAAGAAGATCGAGCCCCTGGTGCCCGTGGATCTGGTGGTGGACCACTCCATCATGGTCGACCACTACGGCAAGAAGAATTCGCTCGACCTGAACATGAAGCTCGAGTTCCAGCGCAACCGCGAGCGCTACGAGTTCATGAAATGGGGCATGCAGGCCTTTGACACCTTTGGCGTGGTGCCGCCGGGCTTTGGCATCGTGCACCAGGTCAACCTCGAATACCTGGCGCGCGGCGTGCACAAGCGCAAGGACAACGTGTACTACCCCGACACCCTGGTGGGCACCGACAGCCACACCACCATGATCAACGGCATCGGCGTGGTGGGCTGGGGCGTAGGCGGCATCGAGGCCGAGGCCGCCATGCTGGGCCAGCCGGTGTACTTCCTCACCCCCGACGTGGTGGGCTTCGAGATGACGGGCCAGCTGCGCGAGGGCGTGACCGCCACCGATCTGGTGCTCACGGTGACCGAGCTGCTGCGCCAGCACAAGGTGGTGGGCAAATTCGTGGAGTTCTTCGGCGAAGGTACGCGCACCCTGGCGCTGCCCGACCGCGCCACCATCGGCAACATGGCGCCCGAATACGGCGCCACCATGGGCTTCTTTCCGGTGGACGAAAAAACCATCGACTACTTCAAGGGCACCGGCCGCTCCAAGGGCGAGATCGAAGCCTTCGAGGCCTATTTCAAGGCCCAGGGCCTGTTTGGCGTGCCGCTGGCGGGCGAGGTGGACTACTCGCAGGTGGTGAAGCTCGACCTCGGCAGCGTAACGCCCAGCCTGGCGGGCCCCAAGCGCCCGCAAGACCGCATCGAGCTGGGCCAGGTCAGCCGCCAGTTTGCCGACCTGTTCAGCCAACCCAACGCGCAAAACGGCTTCAACCGCCCGGCGGCACTGCTGCACACGCGCTATCACATCCACCGCGCCGCAGAGGTGGCGGCCGATGTGGCACCGGACGGCAAGCCCAC
>DATLGV010000755.1:0-2386 GCA_035540275.1 Acidovorax sp.
GCCGTCATCCCAAGGCCAGGGCCGTGACGCCTGCCGCAATGCACAGCGCGCCACAGATGCGCGCCACACGGTCGCCCTCGCCCAGCAGGTGCCCGCCAATCAGCGCCGCAAACAGCATGGACACCTCACGCGCCGGGGCCACGTGCGACAGGGGCGCCTGCTGCATGGCGTACAGCACCAGCACATAGGCCACGGGGCTGACCACTGCCACGGCCAGGGCAAAACGCCACTGCGCCAGCCACAGCGTGCGGGCCGTGGGCAGGTCGCGCAGCACCACCGGTGCCAGCAGGCCCACGCGCACAAAGTTGCCCATGTAGTCCACCAGGATGGGCGACATCAGCAAAAACTTGACCGCGTAGCCATCGACCACCGTGTAGCTGGCAATGAAGGCCCCCGTGAGAACCCCGTAGGCCATGCCCTTGTGCACCCGTGCCCGCGCGGCAGGGTCATGCGCGGCACGCAGCAGGCCCGGGCCGCCCGCGATCAAAAAGACGCCCCCGACCACGCCCACGATGCCCAGGGCGCCCAGCGCAGAGATCTGCTCGCCCAGCAGCGTGATGGCCACCAGCGACGACAAGAGCGGCCCCGAGCCACGCGCCAGCGGGTACACCACCGTGAGGTCCGCCACGCGGTAGCCGCGCAGCAGGATGACGAAGTACGCCACATGCAGCAGCCCGCTGGCAACCACAAAGCCCCACTCCACCGCGCCCCACAGCGGCACCGCGTCGCGCCCCAGGACCCAGCCCAGCGGCGCCCAGACGACCATCATGATCACCGAGGTGAAGAACGCAAACCGCGAGTCGCCCCCCGCCTTTTTGGCCACGATGTTCCAGCACGCGTGGATGAGGCCGGCAAGGATGATGAGGGCGAAGGCGGTGAAGGTCACGGGTCAAAAAGAGAGAGGGCTTGAATGCAAAAAGCCGCAGCGCGATGGCGGCTGCGGCTTGGATTGAAGGGCTAGGTACCGCTCACGGCACCGGCAACTGGCGCGGCCCCAGCCGGGGGCCACCGTGCAAGGGCCGCCCCGCCGCACTGGTGGCGTCCCCCTGCCCGCACCGCGAAGTGGTGCGAGAGCGGGGGGAAGGCGCGCAGCGCCTCAGGGGGGTGATCTTTATGCCCTTCCGATGATGGAGGCGGTGGCCATCAACTCTTCGAGCAGCGCAAACGACACCTTGCCCGACACCGCATACGGGTCGAGCTCGGGCTTCTCGGAGTATTTGAGCAGGATGGAGTGGTTGATCTTGGACAGGTTGACCTGGCCCATGGTCCAGCCGCCAAAACGGCGCTCGGCGATTTCTTCGTAATGCAGCAGTTCCACGTTTTGGTGGCGCGGATCTTTCTGGATGTGGCCGTACAGCTCGCTCACCGCAGAGCGTCCGCCCTCGATGGCTTGCAGGAACACACCACCGCCGTAGCACAGCACGCCGGTGATGCCGCAACCCGGGTTGTGCTGGCGCGACTGCGTCAGGATGGCTTCGATGGCAGCGGGCGAGGTATCGACCGCGCGACTGGCGTAAAGCAGGCGTACCAGCATGGTCAGTTCTTTCCAGGGATGAGGGACAAAAATTCACGGCGCAGGGCGCTGTCCTTGAGGAACACGCCGCGCATGACCGAGTTGATCATGCGGCTGTCGTTGTCGCGCACGCCGCGCCAGGACATGCAGAAGTGGCTGGCTTCCATGACGATGGCCAGACCGTCGGGCTGGGTCTTTTCCATGATCAGGTCGGCCAGCTGCACCACGGCTTCTTCCTGGATCTGGGGGCGGCCCATGATCCAGTCCACCAGGCGGGCGTATTTGGACAGGCCGATCACATTGGTGTGCTCGTTGGGCATCACGCCGATCCAGATCTTGCCGATGACGGGGCAAAAATGGTGGCTGCAGGCACTGCGCACGGTGAGCGGGCCCACGATCATCAGCTCGTTGAGGTGCTCGGCGTTCGGGAATTCGGTGATCGGCGGCGCGGCCACGTAGCGGCCTTTGAACACCTCGTTGAGGTACATCTTGGCCACGCGGCGCGCGGTGTTGTTGGTGTTGTGGTCGCCTTCGGTGTTGATGACCAGGCTGTCGAGCACGCCCTGCATCTTGACCTCGACCTCGTCGAGCAGCTTTTCCAGCTCGCCGGGCTCGATGAATTCGGCAATGTTGTCGTTGGCGTGAAAGCGCTTGCGGGCGGCAGCAAGGCGTTCTCGGATCTTGACGGAAACGGGCGTGCCTTCGTCCGGTGGGGTGGGCGTCATATCGGCGGCAGGTTGGCTGGACATGGATGGCATCGTACCAGCGAACACGGTTTGATCGAGTGCAAGGGTTTTAGGCACCAAGCGCTAGCACTACATGCCTTTTTAGCTATAAATTAAATAGCATTCTTGGCAAAGCGCCCGTCAATAC